>DASYPG010000179.1:0-2865 GCA_036006885.1 Burkholderiales bacterium
GCATCATCGGCCGCGAGGCGAAGCTCATCCACCACAGCGCAGTGGCGGCGAACATCGGCATCGTTTTTCCGGTTTTCCACGCCGTCGTGGGTTCGACACGCAGTTTCATCGACGGCCTCTCACAACGCTTCCGTGAAAAGAAAAAGTCTTGGGTGGACGTGGCAAAGCTGCGCGGCGACTGGGACGCCGAGCGCGAAAAGATGCTCGACCGCGCGGTGCGTCCGATGCTTCCGACCGTGGTCGCGCACGCGATGCGGCAGGCGCTGCCGAAGGACGGCGTCGTGATCACCGACGCGGGAAACGCGGGCAAACACATGCGCGTCTTCATGGATACCTACGAGCCGCACACGTTCATGTACATCAGCGACTGGGGCTCGGTCGGAGCGGGACTCCCGATCGCCATGGGCGTAAAGCTTGCCCGGCCGAAGCAGGTCGTGATGGCGGCGGTCGGCGACATGGGGATGATGTGCAACATCGGCGAGCTCGAGACCGCGGTGCGCGAGCGCATCCCGGTGGTGTGCGTGGTGTACAACGATCGCGGCCTCGGCAACGAGCGCGCCTTCCAGAAGGAGCTCTACGGCGGGCGTTTCTTCGCGGTGGACTACAACGATGTGGACTTCGGCGCGCTCGCACGCGGCTTCGGCGCCTACGGCGAGCGGGTCGAGGAACCTGCGGGCCTGGCGCCGGCGCTGAAGCGCGCGATCGACAGCGGCCTTCCGGCGGTCATCGACGTTCCGATCCACGCCGATTTTCACGCCGCGGTGGTTTCAAAATGAGGGTTCTTCTTCTCGCATGCATTGCGCTTCTCACGTCCCAGGCGAGTGGGCAACCTTCGATTTCCCAATTTCCAACAAAACCGATCCGCGTGGTGGTTCCCTCGCCGCCGGGCGGGCCGCCTGACCTCATCATCCGCATGCTGACTCCGAAGATGACGGGCCTGGGCCAGCCGCTCGTGGTCGAGAACCGCCCCGGGGCCGGCGGCATCGTCGGCACCGCCTACGTGGCGAAGACGCCGCCCGACGGCTACACCTGGCTCGTGACCACGGCCTCGCACGTCAACACGCCGCCTTTCAACACCAACGTGCCGTTCGATCCGGTGAAGGACTTCACCCACGTCACGCTGATCGCGCAGAACTTCGGCCAGGCGCTCACCGTTCCTGCCTCTTCCCCCTTTAGATCACTCCAGGAATTGATCGCCGGCGCGAAGCGCAATCCCGGCAAGCTCAACTACGGCTCGGCCGGCATCGGCACCGCGAGCCACATCCCGGCCGAGGTGATGAAGTCGATGAGCGGCACGGACATCGTGCTCGTCCCGTACAAAGGGGTGGCGGAGGCCATGACCGATCTCCTCGCCGGGCGGATCGACCTCTTCTTCGTGGGCACCCAGATCGCCGCGTCGCAGGTGCAGGCGGGCAAGGCGCGCGTGCTCGCGCTCACCGGAGCGAAGCGCTGGAAAGGGCTGCCCGACGTGCCCACGATGCAGGAAGCGGGCTTCAAGGACTACAACCTCATCAACTGGTTCGGATTGTGGCTGCCCGCGGGCGCACCGCCCGAGATCGTTTCGCGCATCCATGCCGAGACGCTGAAGGCGCTCGCCGACTCCGACGTGCGCCAGCAGTTCGACGCGCAAGGCCTCGAGGGCGTGGGCATGCCGCCGGCGCAGTTCGCCCGGTTCGTGGCGAAGGAGTCGGCCTTCATCACCGACCTGGCGCGCAGGGTCGAAAAGAAATGAGCGACCAGCCGCCCTGGCAATGGCCCGAGGAGCGCTGGCGCGGCATCGTCAACCGCGTGCGCGCGGGCCGGCCGCTGCGTCCGCAGGGCTGGCCGGGCGGCGCGCGCTGCGCGGTCGCGCTGTCGTTCGATTCCGACCACGAGACCAACGAGCTGCGCGAGGGCGGCGAGTCGATCGGGCGGCTATCCCAGGGCCAGTACGGCAATCGGCAGGGTGTCCCTCGCATTCTCAAGATTCTTTCTCAGCATGAGGTGAAGGCCAGCTTTTTTGTTCCAGCGGTGACCGCGCTCCTCTACCCCGACGAGCAGCGCCGCGTGGTGGCCGAGGGCCACGAGGTCGGCATCCACGGCTGGATCCACGAGCGCAACTCCGAACTCCCTTATGCAAATGAAAGGGACTTGCAGTTCCGTTCGGCCGAGGTGCTGCAAAAGATCACTGGTGCGAGGCCGGTCGGGATCCGCACGCCCTCCTGGGACTTCAGCCCGAACACGCTCACCATCACGCGGGAGATGGGGCTCCTTTACGACTCCTCGCTCATGGCGGACGTCGACTGCTATGAGCTCGAGCTGAACGGCGAGCCGACCGGCGTGGTCGAGCTGCCGGTGGAATGGATCCGCGACGACGCGGTGTACTTCAACATGAACCGCTTTGCCGGGCTGCGCCCGTACACTCCGCCGGAAGCGGTGTTCGACATCTTCAAGCGCGAGTTCGACGCTGCCTACCGCGAGGGCGGCATCTTCCAGCTCACCATGCATCCACACATCAGCGGCTACCGCTCGCGCATCTGGATCCTGGACGAGCTGATCCGGTATATGCGCTCGAACGCCGGAGTCTGGTTCTCGACGCATGCCGACATCGCCCGTTACGTCAAGAAGAGCCTTGGATAACTTCTCCAACTCGCAGGTTATCCGCAAGACGGTCGTGAGCTCGCGCGGCGGCATCGTGGCGGCCCAGCACCGGCGCGCCGCCGAGGTCGGCGCGGCGGTGCTCGAGGCGGGCGGCGACGCGGTCGATGCCGCGGTCGCGACCTCCTTCGCCATCGGCGTGGTCGAGCCCTGGATGAGCGGGCTCGCGGCTGGCGGCTGCATGCAGATCTGGCGCGCGGACGAGGCACGCGCGCACACGGTCGACTA
>DASYPG010000180.1:0-7662 GCA_036006885.1 Burkholderiales bacterium
GAAAAGGTCCCCCTTGCTGTCCAGCTCCATGCGCATGTATGCGGTCGCGCATCCACGGCCGTCGAGATAGGCCCACCAGACGTGGTCGAGCAGTGCCCCGAGCCCACGACCGCGGTACTCGGGATACACGTATTGGGAGAAGAGCTCCGGGCGCTTCGGATCGGAGTCCGCATCCATGCCCGCCCATCCGGCAAATCCCCCCTGTGGCCGGCGCAGCACGACGAGCTTTGCGCCCGGCAGGGTCCGAAGATTCATCGTCTGCCGCCCCTCGCTTGCCGCGAGGCTGATCACCTGCAGCCGTTCGCGGCCGTAGGCCCAGGCGAGCGTCAACGCCTCCTCGCCGGGTCGGATTCCGAGGTCCGGTGAGCGCCCGGGCTCGGAGAACATGCCGTTCATGAGGTTCATGGCCCAGACTGTGCGGGTGGCGGCGTGGAGTGTCTGTGCGTATTCATACTGGAAGGTGCTTCGGCCGGTTCAACTCTTGCTGCCGGCGAAGGTCTATCCGTAGATGAGCAATCACGCCGCCGTTGAGCCCGAGAGGCAGGCCGAGAGGCCGGCCGAAACCGTCTCGCGCGCGGAGTTCCTGAATCTCTTCGGCGCGGTGTTCCTGCCGATGTTCATGGCGGCGGTGGACCAGACGCTGCTCGCGACGGCGACGCCGGCGATCGCGGCGTCGCTCGGGGGGCTGCGCGACACGTCGTGGATCGCGGTGGGGTACCTGCTCGCGTCGGCGACGATCGTGCCGGTGTACGGGCGCCTGGGCGATCGAAGGGGGCGGCGCGACGTGCTGCTGGTGGCGCTCGGGGTGTTTACGCTCGGCTCGCTCGCGTGCGGCCTCGCGCAGACGCTGCCGCAGCTCGTCGCCGCGCGCATCCTGCAGGGGCTGGGCGGCGGAGGGCTGATGACGCTGTCGCAGGCGCTCATCGGCGAGCTGGTGCCGCCGCGCGAGCGGGCGCGGTTCCAGGCCTACTTCGCGCTGGTCTTCACCGCCGCGAGCGTCACCGGCCCGGTGGTGGGCGGCCTGGTCGTGTCGCACGCGAGCTGGCGCTGGCTCTTCTTCGCCAATCTGCCGATCGCAGTGTTCGCGGCGTGGCGTCTGGCGCGGCTGCCGAAGGGCGAGAAGCATCCGCCGGCCGCGCGCGGGGCGGATCTGCCGGGGCACGTGCTGTTCGCGGTGGGCGCGCTCGCCACGCTCTTCTGGCTGACCTCGGGCGGCCATCGCTTCGCCTGGGGCTCGGCGCCGAGCCTGGCGCTGCTTGCGACCGGCGTCGTGGCGCTCGGGCTGCTGTGGCGGCAGGAGCGGCGGCACCCGGCGCCGTTCCTGCCGGTGGAGCTTATGCGCGAGCGCACGGTGGCTCTCTCGGTGGTGGTCGTCGGGCTCTTCGCATCCTGCCTTTTTTCGGTGGTGTTCTTCCTTCCGGTGTATCTGCAGCTCGGCCACGAGATGTCGGCGCAGGCCTCGGGGCTCCTGCTCCTGCCGGTGACCGCGGGCATGGTGGTCGCCTCGACCACGTCGAGCCGCATCCTCGCGCGCACCGGCAGGCCGCACTGGATCCCGGTGACCGGGCTCTCGCTTTCGAGCGCGGCGCTCTTTGCGCTCGCGCTCGTGCCTTCCGATACCACGCTGATCGGATGTCTCGCGTTCATCACCGGCCTCGGGTTCGGCTGCGTCATGCCGACGACGAACGTGACGCTGCAGATGGTGGCGGGGCGCCAAAGGCTCGGCGTGGTGACGGCCCTCATGGCGCTCGCGCGTTCCACGGGCGGCGCCGCGGGCGCGGCACTCTTCGGCGCGGTGGCGTTCGCGCTGATGCCGGCGGCGGCGCACGGCCGCTCGGTCATGAGCGCTTTCCACGCCGGGTTTCTCCTCTTCGCCGTAGTCGCGGCCGCGGCGGCGTTCGCGGCGAGCCGGATCCCGCCGCTCAAGCTCTGGGACCGGGAATGAAGAATCAGCGCCCGACTTGCCGGATGACGGGGCAGCGCTCTGTGAGCGGTTCGAGGCGCTTCGCCACGGTCACGCCGACGAGGTAACGGCAATCCCGGGTTTTCAGCACGCCGGTGTCGGAGGAGTACACGAGGAAGCCGGTGCTCGTGACCCAAAGGCCGAGCCACGCGAGCACTACCGCCGCAACGACCAGCATTGGAAGCTTCATCGTCCCGCCCTTCCTTGTTTTAGTTCTTCATTTCTCGAGGATAACAGGAACAAGAATCACGCGCGCTTCAGACTCGTGCAATCTTCGCTTGGTACGATCGGCGGATGAGCACGAAAGCCGCTGCGATTGTCTTGACGCCCGCCCCGCCGCGGGATTTGTGGGACCGGTTCCTTATCGCGACCATCTTCGCCGGGATGCTCGCGCTCGCCTATGCGGCGTTCGCGACGCCGCTGATGCAGCCGATCTTCTCCCACGCGGGAAGAGGCGAGTGGGCGCAGCTTGCGACGCGGCCGACGGTGATCTGGGTGGGGATGGGGCTGCTGCTGCTCCTGATGCGCACGCTTCTCTGGCTGCGCTATCAGCCGTTTGCCGCGGCGCTGGCCGAGGAGGCGCCGATGCTGAGCGTCATCATCCCGGCCTACAACGAAGGCGCGATGGTGGAGAGCTCGATCGCGTCGGTCGCCGCCGCGCGCTATCCGCGCGGCCGCGTCGAGATCATCGCGCTCGACGACGGCAGCACCGACGATACCTGGCGCCATATCGAGCGGGCGGCGTCGCGCTTTCCGGGCCTGGTCACCGCGGTCAAGCTGCCGCGCAATCTCGGCAAGCGCGGCGCGCTCGCCGAGGGCTTCCGCCGCGCCCGCGGCGAGGTGCTGGTGACGGTGGATTCCGACAGCCTGATCGAGCGCGATACGCTGCTCGCCATCGCGGGACCGTTCCGCGATGCGGGAGTGGGCGCGGTCGCCGGCAAGGTCGCGGTCCACAACCGGAAAGAGGCCCTCATCCCGCGCATGCTGCACGTGCGGTTCGTGCTTTCCTTCGACTTCCTGCGCAGCGCCCAGTCGATGTTCCGGACGGTATTCTGCTGCCCGGGGGCGCTCGCGGCGTATCGCGGGAGCGTGGTGCGCGCGGTGCTCGAGCGCTGGGAGCAGCAGAAGTTTCTCGGCACGCATTGCACCTACGGCGAGGATCGCGCGCTCACCAACTTCATCCTCGGCCAGGGCTACGACAGCGTCTACCAGCGCTCCGCGGTCGTGCACACGGTGGTTCCCGAGACCTACGCCAAGCTCTGCAAGATGTTCATCCGCTGGGACCGCAGCTACATCCGGGAAGAGTTCCACTTCGCGCACATCGTGCACAAGCGCCCGCCGCTGTGGCGCGCACTGGCGCTCTACGAGTGCTGCATCAGCAACCTGCGCTTTCCCATCGCCTATCTTTCGATCGCGCTGTGGGCCATGAACGCGATCCGCGACCCGGCTTCCATGGGCCGGATGCTGCTCGCCATCATGGTCGTGTCGACGCTGTATGTCCTCTATTACCTGCGCAGCGAGCGCTCCTGGGATTTCGCCTACGGGATCCTGTACGCGTACTTCTCCTTCTTCGCGCTCACCTGGATCTTCCCCTACGCCGCACTGACGCTGCGCGCCCGCGGCTGGCTGACGCGTTGATCAAGGCCGAGCGGTCTCCAGTCCAGAAAATGGACTTGTCCGAGGTGGCGGCCGGGTCCAGGGTGGGCATCACAGAGGATGTCCATGACGCAGATGTTCTCAAATGCGATCGCCTACGAAGCGGTGATGGGGCGCTGGAGCAGCCGTCTGGCCGCGCTTTTTCTCGACTTCGCAAAGGTAGGCGACGCCGACAGGGTCCTGGATGTCGGTTGCGGCACCGGGTCCCTGGTCAAGGGCATCCTGGAAAGGACGCAGCGGGCGCGCGTCGTCGGCATCGACCCGGCCGAGGCGTTTGTCGACTACGGACGTGCCCGCTTCCCGGATTCGCGCGCAACCTTTGATTGCGGCAGTGCCCTCAAGCTGCCTTATCCCGATGCTTCATTCGATCGTTCTCTGTCTCTGCTTGTATTCCAGTTCCTGGCGCAGCCGGGCATCGCCGCGTCGGAAATGCGACGCGTGACGCGTCCAGGCGGCACGGTCGCGGCATGTACCTGGGACAGGACCGGCCAGGAGATGAGCGAGCTTTTCTGGGAGGAATGTGTGCGTTTGGACCCCGGCGCGGAAGAGAAGGCGCAACGGCCGAAAGTATGCAATCAGCCCGGCCAGCTCGCGCAGCTCTGGGAAGCTACGGGTTTCGAAGACGTCAGGGAAGTTACGCTGGAAATGCGAACCGACTTTGCGTGCTTCGACGACTTCTGGTTGCCGTACACGAAAGGGGCCGGGCCTCAAGGGATGTATGTGGCGAGCCTGTCGCCTGAAAACCGCGAAGTCTTGCGCGACGCGCTTCGCAGGCGGTTCGTGGGAGAGCGGGATGTAGCGTTTTCACTCCGCGCCGCGGCGCTGGCAGTCCGCGGTACCCGTACGCGATGACCAGGCGAACTTATTCCGGCGTTATACCCGCATCCCTGATGACTTTGGACGTCCGCGCCAGATCGGACTTGATCGCCCGCGCAAATTCTTCCGGGGTGTTGCCGTAGAGCTCGAAACCGAATCCTGCGGCGGCTTCCCGAACGTCGGGCGACTTGAGCGCCTTCACGACTTCCCGGTTGAGGAGCGCGACGATGTCCGCCGGCGTCCCGGCGGGCGCGAACAGCCCTGCCCAGGGAACGATGTGCAGCGGAACCTTTTGCTCGGTGAGCGTGGGCACATCCGGCAGGAGCGGCAAGCGCTCATTACTGCCGATGGCGAGCCCGCGCAGGCGTCCGGCCTTGATATGCGCGGCGACGATGGGCGACGGCGAAAATGCAATCGGCGCCTGTCCGGCCACGACATCCATCATCGCCTGCGGCGCGCCCTTGTAAGGGATATGGTTGAGCTTGATGCCCGTCGCCTGTATGAAAAGCTCCATCGCAACGTGCTGGATGCTGCCGACTCCGCCCGAGGTGTAGTCGAGCTTTCCCGGCTGCGCCTTCGCAAGCAGCACCAGCTCCTGGACGTTTCTTGCCGCAACCGATGGATGAGCGATGAGCACCATCGGGAAGCCGGCGATCTCCGTAATCGGCAAAAAATCTCGATTGATGTCGAAGCCGACGTTTTTCTTGAGACTGGGCAGGCTGACGATGTTGTCGTTGGAGGAAAGCAGGGTGTAGCCGTCTGCCGGCGACTTCGCCACATGCTCGATGCCGATTTGTGAAGAGGCCCCGGGCTGGGATTCGACCAGGAACGCTCGACCAAGGGCGACGGTGAGCTTCTGGGTGACCAGACGAGTCACGATCTCCACAGAGCTGCCGGGTCCGAGCGGAATCACGATCTTGACCGGCTTGGACGGGTAGGGCGCGGCGGGTGCCGCCTGCTGTGCTAAGCCGGGGTTGCCAAATCCACTAATGGCGAAGGCGACAACGACTACGCGTGTGGCCAGCAAAGTTCGACGCATTTTCCTTCTCCGTTGACCTGCGCACGATGCGCCCTCCGGCTTTCGCCATCCAGTCCAGAAAATGGACTTGCCCGACGGAGCGGCCCGGGGCTAATGTAGGCGCGTGAAAAACGGCTTCGGCCAGTTCTGCCCGCTGGCGATGGCGTGCGAGGTGTTCGCCGCGCGCTGGACGCCGATCATCCTGCGCGAGCTGTTCGCGGGCAGCCACCGCTTCAACGAGATCCACCGCGCCATCCCGCTCATCTCGCGCACGCTGCTGGGGAAGCGGCTGCGCGAGCTCAAGGCGGCTGGCGTCATCGCCGACGTGGCGGGCGCGGAACGCAATGGCCGGGAATATCACCTGACCGAAGCGGGCGAGGAGTTCCGCGACGTGCTCGCTGGCCTGGCCACCTGGGGGCAGCGCTGGACCGACCGTGCGCGGCCGGAGAACCTCAATCCCGGCGTGTTCATGTGGATCCTTCGCCGGCGCATAGCGAGCGACCGGCTGCCCGCGCGCCGCGTGGTCGTGAAGTTCAATTTCGCCGGCATCCCGGCGAGCTATCGCGGCAACCGGAAATTCTGGCTGATCCTCGAGCGCTCGGCGGTCGACA
Source organism: Burkholderiales bacterium (assembly GCA_036006885.1). Taxonomy (GTDB): domain Bacteria; phylum Pseudomonadota; class Gammaproteobacteria; order Burkholderiales; family SG8-39; genus SCGC-AG-212-J23. The sequence continues at coordinate 6,065 of DASYPG010000180.1, forward strand.
TCTGCGTGCGCGACCCCGGATTCGAGGTCGATCTCCATTTCGACGCCGACCTCGGCGCGATGGTGAAGGTGCACCTCGGCGACCTGGCGTTTGCCGAGGCGCTGCGGACGAAGCAAATCCGCATGGGCGGTATGCCACGCCTGGTCCGGGAGTTCCCGTCGTGGCTGCTGCTTAGCGCCTACGCCAAGGTGCCGCGTCCCCGGGCCGCGATCGCAGGGGTCTGACCCCGATTTTCTCTAAGCCCTGTCGGGCTCGAGGTGCCGCCCCTCGTCCGCGGTGAGATAGCCGCGGCTACGCGTATCCGGCATCACCAGCACGGCGATCAGGGCGACGCCGGCCATGCCGACGACGTACCAGAAGAACGTGCTCTCGTGTCCGATCGACTTGAACCATAGCGCCATGTACTCGGCGGTGCCGCCGAAGAGGGCGTTGGCGAGGGCGTAGGAGAGGCCGACGCCGATGGCGCGGACGTGCATCGGGAAGAGCTCGGCCTTGATGAGGCCGCTGATCGAGGTGTAGAAGCTCACGACGACGAGTGCCGCCATGATGAGCGCGAAGGTGCGTACGGGGTTGCTGGCGTTGCCCAGCGCCGTGAAGATCGGGACGGTGACGAGCATCAGCAGCACCGAGTAGATGAGCATCGAGGTGCGCCGGCCGATGCGGTCGGCGAGCGCGCCGAAGGCGGGCTGCAGCAGCATGAAGCAGAAGAGCGCCGCGGTCATGATCTCGGTGGCGTGGCGGGCGTCGAAGCCGGCGGTGTTGACGAGGTACTTCTGCATGTAGGTGGTGAAGGCGTAGAAGCTGAGCGAGCCGGCGGCGGTGAAGCCCATGACGACGAAGAAGGAGCGCGGGTAGCGCAGCATGCCGCGGAGGCTGCCGGCGTCTTTGTGGGCGCGTGCCTCGCGCGAAGCGGTCTCCGCAAGGGAGCGGCGCAGGTAAAAGGCGATCACCGCGGCGATGGCGCCGATGAAGAACGGGATGCGCCAGCCCCAGGCGCGCAGGTCCGCGTCGCTCAGGAACTGCTGCAGGATGATGAGCACGACCGTGGCGAGGAGCTGGCCGCCGATCAGGGTCACGTACTGGAAGGACGAATAGAAGCCGCGGCGGCCGTGCTCGGCCACTTCGGACATGTAAGTCGCCACGGTGCCGTACTCGCCGCCCACCGAGAGTCCCTGGATCAGCCGCGCCACCAGTAGTAGCGCCGGCGCGAGCAGGCCGACCTGGCTGTAGGTCGGCAGCACCGCGACCAGGAGCGAGCCGCCGCACATCATGAGCACCGCGGCCATCATCGAGAAGCGCCGCCCGCGCTTGTCGGCGAGCCAGCCGAAAAGCCAGCTCCCCACCGGGCGCATGAAGAAGCCCGCGGCGAACACGCCCGCCGCCTGGAGGAGCTGGGTGGTCTGGTTGCCCTTCGGAAAGAACTCGGCCGCGAAGTACAGCGCGGTGAAGGAGTAGACGTAGAAGTCGTACCACTCGACGAGGTTGCCGGAGGAGCCGGCGACGATGGCGCGCACGCGCCGCATCGCGTCATTGCGCTCCGGGTGGATGGTCGAAACGCTGTGGGTGACGGTCGCCATGGGCGAACCGCAAGAAAGATT
>DASYPG010000181.1:0-1902 GCA_036006885.1 Burkholderiales bacterium
ATCTCGATCTCGATCCCGGGGCGGGCGAAGTTGGTGACCGTGATGAGGGCGCTGCCCGGGTAGTTGCCGTTCTGGAACATGTCCTTGCGCATCTCGACGAAGCGGTCGCCGTAGCGCGACTCCTTGATGAACACCGTCATGCTGACTACGTTGGCGAGGCTGCCGCCGGCGCGCTTCAGGATCTGGTCGATCTGGGAGAACACCTGGCGCACCTGCGCCTCGAAGTTGTTGGAGATGTCCGCGCCCTGGCTGTCGCGCGTGGCGGTCTGGCCGGCGACCCAGACCGTGCGCCCGCCCTCGGTGATCACGCCGGGCGAGAACGCGCGTGAGAGCTGGAACGGGGTCTTTTCCATGTACTCCGCGGCCGGGGCGGCGAGCGGCAGGACGAGCGGGGCGACGACGAGCAAGCGGCGGATCACGGGAGTCTCCTTCGGGCTAGTGTTGAGCGGCGATCAGCTTCTCGAAGCGCTGATCGGGACAGAGCCAGATCGCCGCCACCACGACATAGAGGCCACAGGAGGCGAGTGGATAGAAGAAGGCGAGCGCGATCGCGACGAGGTAGATCGCGAGCGAGAGCCAGCCCTTGAAGTCGCGCCCGAGCGCCTTGGCGAGGGTCGAGTCGCGCTCGTGCAAGCGCAGGAGCACGCGCGTGAGGATGGTGTAGGCGATCGCTGCACCGATGAGCACCGCGCCGTAGGCGGCGACGGTCAGCGGCGCGAAGTGGTTCTCGTCCATCCAGCCGGTGACGAACGGCACCAGCGACAGCCAGAAGAGGAGATGCAGGTTCGCCCACAGCGCGCCTCCGCTGATGCGATGCACCGCGTGGAACATGTGATGGTGGTTGTTCCAGTAGATGCCGATCATGACGAAGCTCAGCACGTAGCTCAGGAACACCGGCACGAGCGGCGCGAGCGCCGCGGGGTCGGCGTCGTGCGGAACCTTCATCTCGAGCACCAGGATGGTGATGATCACGGCGAGCACGCCGTCGGTGAAGGCCTCCATTCTTCCCTTGCCCATGTTCCTCCCTAGATGTCCGCCAGGAAACGCTCGATGCGTGGGTTGATCTCGCCCGGATCGGTCACCGGCGCCATGTGGCCGAGGCCCTCGATCTCTTCTATGCGCACGCGCGGCAGCACGCCGCCCACGAGCCGGGCCACGGCCCGCGCCGCGGCGGTCGACGCGGTTCCGGTCATGAGGAGCGTCGGCACGTTCAGCGCGGCGAACGCGTGGAGCGGCGTCGGCTCGTTGAACGCGGAATGCCACTCCGGCGTTTGTGCCTGCACTGCTTCGACCAGCGCGGCGCGGCGCGAATCCGGCGTCGCCGCCCAGGTACCCTTGCCCATCCAGTAGTCGATGAAGCGCTCGGCCGCGGCGGCGGGCTCTCCGGCCAGCACGTCGTCGCGCACCGCAGTGATTTCGCGGGCCGCATCGCTCTGCGGCGCCGCACGCAGGAGCACCGCGAAAAGCACCGGCTCGTACAGTACGAGCGACGCGAGGCGCGGCCCCAGGCCGAGCGCGGCCTTGAGCGCGATCGCGCCGCCATAGGAATGCCCGATGAGATGAAAGCGCTCGCCGGCGCGTTCGAACGCGCGCTCGAGGAGGGCGACCTGGTCGTCGATCCACATCGGCCGCCCGGCCGGCCAGGCCGGACTCTTGCCGCAACCGTAGAGGTCGGGCGCGATGACGCGGTAGCGCCCGGCGAGCTGCTCCATCAGCGGGCGCCATTGGCCCGAGGTGCTCGCGCTGCAATGCAGGCATAGCACGGCGGGCCCGCTTCCCGCCTCGCGGAAATAGGCTTTGGCCATCAGAGTCCCAGGTAAGCCTGCCGCACGCGGTCGTCGTGAAGCAGGGAGGCGCCTGGGCCCGACATGATGATGCGGCCGTTCTCCAGCACGTAGGCGC
>DASYPG010000182.1:0-6269 GCA_036006885.1 Burkholderiales bacterium
CGATCTTCAGGCGCTTCACGTCGTCGAGCAGGCGCATCGGGTCGCGCCGCGCGACCTCGAGGTTGTCCGGGATCTCGAAGGAGATACGGTCGAGCACCTCGATGCCCTCGTTCTCGATGTAGGCCACCACCTTCGCGGTGAGCGGCTTGATGTAGGGCGCGAGCAGCGAGATCTTGCGCGCGCCGAGCCTCTTCAGCCCGTGGATCAGGGCGCCGGCGGAGGTCATCACTTTCGCGCGCGCGCCGTTCTCGGCTACCACGCGCTTCAAGTCCTCCTCCACCTGGCGGTGGTAGCCCGGCCCCTGCGCCATGATCGCGACCAGGCACGCGGTGCTCATCACGTCGACGCGCGCGTCGGCGAGCTCGGCGGCGCAGCGCAGCCCCTCCTGGTTCATCGCGGCGAGCTCCTCGGGCGACACGCGCTTCATGCGCATGCGCGAGGAATGAAACGTGAAGCGCTCGGGGAAGTGCTGCTCGCGCGCGCGCAGCATGGCCGGGATCTCGGTCTCCATCGTCGTGTTGGACGAGGGCACGATCTGGCCGATGCGCACGATGCGGCTCGGGCGGCTGTCGGCGTGGGCCATGCGGCGGGTCTCAGGAAGGCGGCTTGGGCCCGATACCGTTGCGCACGCGCATCACCTTCCAAAGGAAGTTGACGTTGGAGATGTGCTCCACGCGCGAGGAGCCGTTCACCATGCTGTGCAGATCGAAGTCGGGGTGGAACCCGATGTGGTCGGAGAAGCGCGCGAGGCTCTTCTCGACCGCGCCCATGATCGGGTTGGCGGAGCGCACGTGGTTGACGATGAAGATGTCGCCGTCGGGCTTGCACACGCGGTGCAGCTCGGCGAGCAGGCGCGCCGGCTCCTGCACGATGGACACGACGTACATCGCCACGACCTTGTCGAAGCTCGCGTCGGCGAAGTCCATCACGTTCGCGTCCATCTCGTGCAGCCCCTCGACGTTGGAAAGCCCCCGCCGCTGCACGCGCGCGCGCGCCTTGTCTAGCATCTCGCGGGACAGGTCGATGCCCGTGACCCGCACGAAGGGGGGGTACAGCGGCAGCGACAGGCCGGTGCCGACGCCGACTTCGAGCACCCGCTGGCCGGGGCGGCATTCGAGGGCTTCCAGGACCGCCTTGCGCCCGGGTTGCAGCACCGGGCCGAACAGGGCGTCGTAGACACTTGCGTACCGCCGGTAGGCGGCCTTTACGGCTTCGATCTGCATGGGCTCCTTCTTATAGCAATCGATGGTCCCGGCATAACAATTGCACGTTTACGGCGTTCTTGCATGAAGATCGCTTGATCGTCTACCGCACCGGGAGCGCTCCGCCGAAGCTCCCGGGGGGATGTTACCGACGAGTTTCGCAAGCGCCGCATCGTACCCCGGGTGCGACGCCGAGGTCGAGCGCCCGGGCTCGATTGCAGTATCCACGGCCGGGGGGTATGGTCGAAGCCCTCCCAGGAGCGTCGCGTGAAACCCACTCCAGTCCCGGCGCAGAACGCGGCGCGCAGCGCGCGCTATCGCTCCATCCGCCAGACCACGCTCGCGCTCGCGGCTCCGCTTTCGGCGGAAGACTGCGCCCTGCAGTCCATGCCGGATGCGAGCCCGGTGAAGTGGCATCTCGCGCACACCACCTGGTTCTTCGAAACGTTCCTGCTTGAGGAACAACCCGGCTACCCGCCGTTCGACACGGCATACCGCGTGCTCTTCAATTCGTACTACAACTCGGTGGGCGAGAAGCATCCGCGCGCCGAGCGCGGGCTGCTGTCGCGCCCCCGCCTCGAAGAGGTGCTCGGGTATCGCCGTTACGTGGACGCTGCCATGCAGGACCTGCTTTCCTCCGGCTCGCTCCGGGGAGAGTTGGTGGAACTGGGGCTGCAGCACGAGCAGCAGCACCAGGAGCTCATCCTAACCGACGTCAAACATCTTCTCGCGCGCAACCCGCTGAAGCCGGCTTATCAGAAGCAATGGCCACTCACGCCGATCCGTGCGCGCGAGCCGCGCTGGATCGGGTTCGAAGGCGGCCTCTATGAGGTCGGCCACGCCGGCCCTGAATTCGCCTTCGACAACGAGATGCCGCATCACAACGTCTGGCTCGAGCCGTTCGAGATCGCATCGCACCCGGTTACGCACGGCGATTTCCTGCGCTTCATCGAGGACGGGGGCTACCGCCGGCCCGAGCTCTGGCTTTCGGCGGGCTGGGAGCTCGCGCGCGGCTGGCAGGCGCCGCTCTATTGGGAGCGGGGCGCGCACGGCTGGCACACCTTCACGCTGCACGGCATGGTGCCGGTGGATCCGAACACGCCGATCTGCCATGTGAGCTTCTTCGAAGCCGAGGCCTATGCGCGCTGGGCTGACGCGCGCCTGCCCACGGAAGCCGAGTGGGAGCTCGCGGCGCGAAATGCGCCGCGCTGCGGCAATTTCCTGGAAAGCGCCGCATTGCATCCGCTCGCGTCGCGCGAGGACCCGGCGACCGACACGCTGTCGCAGGTCTTCGGCGACACCTGGGAATGGACCCGCAGCGAATACGGGCCCTATCCGGGCTTCCGCGCCGCCGCAGGCGCGGTCGGCGAATACAACGGCAAGTTCATGAGCAACCAGTACGTGCTGCGCGGCGGGTCCTGCGTCACGCCGCGCGAGCACATCCGCGCGACCTACCGCAACTTCTTCCCGGCCGACGCACGCTGGCAGTTCTCGGGGCTGCGGCTCGCGCGCGACGCGCAAGCGTGATCGATTACGTCGCGGCCGGCGGACAGATAGCGCAGCATCCTGTCCGTGAGCCTGCGCCTCTTCGTTCTAGTCGCGTTCCAGCTGGTGCTGAGCACGGCACAGGCTTGCCGCTTTGCCCAGGACGCACAGCCCGCGCAGTGGTACGAATGGTCCGATTCTCTCTTTTCCGCCGACGTCACGGGCATCGCGCTCGACCAGCAAAAGTCCGTCGATATCATCACCGTGCGGGTGGTCGAGACCTTCAAGGGGGCGGCCGGCGCGGCCGCGACGTTGCGCGTGCCGAGCCGGATGTGGGCGTCGTGCCGGCTGGAGCGCCCCGCCGCCGGAGCACACGTCCTGGTCGCCCTGAATCCCAACAGCGATACGCTGCTCGTGCCGTTGACACCGGGCAACGAGGAGCTCCTGCGCCGGCACCGCGGCCGGCAGCCGCAGTCCCAACCCCAGCCTCAGCCGGCGCCATCGTCGCCGACGACCGAGAAGCCCTTCAGCTACTAGTCCCCGCCGCGTCCCACAGACTTCAACTGCAGGCGTGAGGCTCGGCAGCACCTCGTTCAGGACCTTCGTTTTCTATCCGGTGCTCGTGGTCGCGGTCGAGCTTTGGCTGAACGACGGCCGGCTCCGCCTCCAGGCCTGGGCTCTCCCGCTCCTCGCCTGGGGCTATCTCCAGTATCGCCTGGCGGGTGGCTACCGGCTGCGGCTAGGGGGCGGCGGGCCCGGGATGGAGACGCCGCCCGAGCGGCTGGTGACGAGCGGCCCCTTCCGTCTCTGCCGCAACCCCATGTACCTCGGCCACATGATCTTCCTCGCCGGCCTCGCGCTCGCCCTGCGATCCTGGTTCGGCGCCGCCATCGCGCTGGGGACGGCGGCGTGGCTGCAGTTTCGCGTCAGGCGCGACGAGCGCCGCCTGGGCGAGCGCTTCGGCGAGGCCTACATGCAGTATTGTTTGCGCGTGAGGCGCTGGATCCCCGCGATCTTCTAGGAAGGCATGGCATGGACCAAGAATTCGACGTCGGTGGCGTGCGCCTGCCGCGCCCGTTCAAGCTCCTGCGCCTGGGGCATTTCGGGGTTAACGCGGCCGATCCCGAGGCCGCGCGCGACTTTTACTGCCGGATCCTCGGCTTTCGCGTTTCGGACCCGATCGACTTCGGCGTGCGTCTGCCGCCGGAAGAGCGCGGCAAACATGGTCCCGGCATCGGCTACTTCACGCGCCACGGCGGTGACCACCACTCTCTGGTGCTGTTCCCGCGCCGGGTGATGTCGCAGGTGAACCCGCACTACCGCAAGTATCCCGAGCTGACGGTCAACCAGATGACCTGGCAGGTGTCGAGCCTGCGCGAGGTGGTCGACGGATTCGAGTGGTTCAAACGCCGCGGCAACCCGGTGCTGCGGCAGGGACGCGACCTGCCGGGCTCGAACTGGCACTTCTATCCGCCCGATCCCGACGGGCATATCAACGAGCTCTACTACGGCATCGAGCAGATCGGCTGGGACGGCCATTCCAAGCCGCACGCGCTGCACCGGCAGCGCTACGACAAGCCGCCCGGGCTGCCGCATCGCTCGGAGTACGCCGAGATCGCCGAGGCGCTGAAGGAAGGCCTCGACGTGCGCGCCGGCTGGCGCGCCGAGGAGGCCGAGGAGACTTTCGACGTCGGCGGCATCCTCATGGCGCGGCCGTTCAAGGTCGCCCGCATCGGGCCGATCCGCCTCTTCGTGCGCGACCTCGACGTGGCGCTGCGCTTCTACCGCGACGAGCTCGGCTTCACGCTCACCGAGGAGATCGCGTACCGCGGCCATCGTTGCCTGTTCCTGCGGGTCAACACCGAGCACCATTCGCTCGCGCTCTACCCGCGCGCGCTGCGCGCCGAGCTCGAGCTGAGCGAGAGCACCTCGCTCATGTCGTTCGGCCTGCAGCTCGCGAACTACCGGCAGCTACGCGACGCGATCCCGTTTCTGCAGCGCGCAGGCGTGCGCATCCGCTACCTGCCGCCCGAGCTCTCCCCGGGTATCGACTACTCGCTCCTGGCCATCGATCCAGACGGCCATGCCATGCAGCTCTATTACTACATGGAGCAGGTCGGCTGGGACGGAAAACCGCGGCCCGCGCACCTGCGCCCAAAGGTCGACAACTCGAGCTGGCCCGAGACTGTGCCCGCCTCGAGCGACGCCTTCAACGGCGAGGTTTACCTCGGGCCCTGGAGCTAAGGGCTACTGCGTTTCGATATTTCGCGCCGCGACGACTTTCTTCCACTTCTCTATTTCGGAGGCGATGAAGCTGCGCATCTCCTCGGGGCTCGAGGCGCGCGGCTCGCCGCCCAGCTCGACGAAGCGCTTGTGGGTGTCGGGATTGTCGAGCGCCTTGCGTACCGCGGCGTTCAGCCGCTCGACGATGGGGCCGGGCGTGCCTCCGGTGACGCCCAGGCCGATGAACGAATTCACCTCGTAACCCGGCAGGGTTTCCTGCACGGTCGGTGTGTCGGGCAGCGCCTTCCATCGCTCGCGCGAGGTGACCGCGAGCGCCCTGAGCTTCCCGGCCTGGATCTGCCCGATCGACAGCGTCATGGCTTCGAACAGCACGTCCGCGCGCCCGGCGAGCGTCTCCGTAAGCGGCGCATTTCCGCCGCGGTACGGGACGTGGGTGATCTGCGTTCCGGCGAGCGCGTTGAAGAGCTCGCCCGAGAGGTGGTGGACGGTGCCGATTCCCGACGAAGGGTAGTTGAGCTTGCCCGGATTCGCCTTCGCGCGCGCGATCAGGTCGCCGAGGCTCCGGAGCGGTGAGTCGGCCGCCACGCTGATCACGAAGGGATAAGAGGTGAGCATCGACACCATCGCGACATCCTTGAGGGGGTCGAACGGCATCGATTTCAGCATCGCCGAGTACACCGGGTAGGCGCCGGAAATCAGGATCAGCGTGTAGCCGTCGGGCGGCTGCTTGGCGCCGTAGTCGGTGCCGGTCACTCCCCCGGCCCCGGCGCGGTTTTCCACCACCACGGGCTGAGCCAGAACTTCGCTCACACCGTGCGCCGTGACGCGCGCGATGATGTCCGCCGACCCGCCCGGCGGGAAAGGCGTGACGAGCTTGAACGGCCTGGACGGGAAAGCCTGGGCGAGCGCCTGGCCCGACACGAGCGTCCAAACCAGCAAGGCGAATCCCGCGTACCGCATGAAGCGTCCTCCAAGTATCCTGTGCGCGAGTTGACCACAGCGGACGGGATCATGGAAGAGCGCGCTCATTGGAGTTCAGGGCAGTTGAAAATCTCGGGTGTCGTCGAGTTTCCCGACGGCATGAAGCGCGGCGAGCGCCGCGCCGCGATCCTGGTGCTGCACGGCTTCGGCAGCAACAAGGATTCGCCGATGGTGCGCACCGTGACACGCATGTTCACTTCCCTCGGCTATGTTGCCCTGCGCTTCGACATGCGCGGTTGCGGCGAAAGCGAAGGCGAGCGCGGGCGCGTCATCTGCCTGGAGCAGGTCGCCGACACGAAGAGCGCGTTCGACTTCCTCTGCACCACCGATTACGCCGATCCGAAGCGCATCGCGGTG
>DASYPG010000183.1:0-3279 GCA_036006885.1 Burkholderiales bacterium
GACCTGTTCTGGTCGCCCGCCGACTGGGCCTGGACCGGCGGGCTCATGGATGCGCTTCTGCCGAGCTGGTTCTTCGGCATCCCGATCCTCGGCTACCGCGGCCGCTTCGACGCCGAGCGCGCCTATTCCCTTCTCCACAAGTACCGCATCCGCAACACCTTCCTCTTTCCTACCGCGCTCAAGCTGATGATGAAGGCCGAGCCGGAACCGAAAAAGAAGTATGACTTCGTCCTGCGCTCGGTCATGAGCGCAGGCGAGTCGGTGGGCACGACGGTGATCGAGTGGGCGCGCGCCGAGCTCGGCGTCACCATCAACGAGATGTTCGGCCAGACCGAGATCAATTACGTGGTCGGCAACAGCCAGGCGGCTTGGCCGGTGAAGCCGGGCTCGATCGGCCGGCCCTACCCCGGGCACCGGGTGGCCGTGATCGATGAAAAAGGGCGCGAGCTCCCGGCCGGCGAGCTCGGCGAGATCGCGGTGCACCGCCGGTTCCGCGAGCAGAGCGATCCGGTGTTCTTCCTGGAGTACTGGAAGAATCCGCAAGCGACGCGCGATAAGTTCGTCGGCGACTGGGCCTGCACCGGCGACCAGGGCAAGCGCGACGACGACGGCTACCTCTGGTACCAGGGCCGCTCCGACGACGTTATCAAGAGCGCCGGCTACCGCATCGGCCCGGCCGAGATCGAGACCTGCCTGGTGAAGCATCCCGCGGTGGCCAACGCCGCGGTGATCGGCAAGCCCGACGCGGTGCGCGGCTCGATCGTAAAGGCGTTCATCGTCCTACAGCCCGGCAATAACCCTTCGGACAGACTGATTGAGGAAATACAAAACCATGTGCGCGGGCGCCTCGCGCCCTACGAGTATCCGCGCGAGATCGAGTTCATCGACGCGCTTCCGATGACCACCACCGGCAAGGTCCAGCGCAAGGAACTGCGCAGGAGAGAAGAAGCGAATTTGAAAGCGTGAAGCGCATCCTGCTGATCGGCGCGGGGCACGCGCACCTCGCAATCCTGCGCGCGCTGAAGAAGGAGCCGCTCGCCAGCGCGCGGCTTGCCCTGGTCGCGCCGCGCGCGAGCCAGCTCTATTCCGGCATGCTGCCGGGCGTGATCGCCGGCCACTACCGGCGCGACGAAGCCGAGATCGACGTCGCGCGCCTCGCAGGCGCGGTGTCGACCGAGTTCATCCAGGGCGAAGTGGTGAAGCTCGATCCGGCACAAAAGCTGGCGCGGCTCGCCGACGGAACCGAGCTCGAGTACGACCAGGCCTCGATCAACGTTGGCGCGCTCCCGGAGCGCACCATCCCCGGCGCCCAGTTCGCGCTTTCGGTGAAGCCGCACGAAGCGTTCTACGACAAGCTGCTCACCGCGAAGCTGAACCGGGTGGCGATCGCAGGCGCCGGGCTGAGCGGCGCGGAGATCGCGATGGCGCTGCGCCACCGCGGCGCGGCGGTCACGCTGTACTCGGAGCAGGCCGAGCTCTGGCCGCCGGCGCTGCTGCCGGCGCTGCGGCGCGCGGGCGTCGACGTGCGTCCCGGCATGGCGGTCGAGGAGATCGAACGCGGCCCGGTCGTCGTCGTCGGCGCCTCGACGCAGGAATTCGACCTCGTCCTCCTCGCGACGGCCGCGGCACCGCCGCCGTGGCTGCGAAGCAGCGGGCTGCCGTGCGACGAGCGCGGCTTCCTGCTCGTAGACGACATGCTGAGGAGCGTGTCGAATCCGGACGTGTTCGCCGCAGGCGACTGCGCCACCTTGCGCTCGCAGCCGCTGCCGCGCTCGGGCGTTTATTCGGTGCGCCAAGGCGAGACTCTCGCGGCCAGCTTCCGCAACATGGCGCGGGGCGAGGCGCCCGTCGCTTACCGGGCGCAGCGCCACGCGCTCGTGCTCGTCTCGTGCGGCCGGCGCTATGCGCTCGCGCACCGCGCCGCCTGGAGCGCGCAGGGCTGGTGGGTCTGGTGGTGGAAGAACTCGGTCGACCGGCGCTGGATCAAGTCGCTCACGGTCTAGTTCAAGCGATATCGGGATGCGGCGCTTAAGCCTGCTTAAGCAACCTTGCTGCGACCTGACGTATCATCGCGGTTCCTTTGGAGGAGGATATCAATGCAAAAATTGATTGCAGGTTTCGCGCTGGCGGCGGTTTCGCTCGGCGCTCAAGCGGCGTATCCCGATCGCCCGGTCAAGATGATCGTGCCCTGGGCCGCGGGCGGCGACACCGACAACATCTTCCGGCCGTTCGCGCACGAGTTCCAGAAGCACCTGGGCCAGACGGTGGTCATCGCCAACGTCGGCGGAGCCTCAGGCACGCGCGGCGCGAAGGAGGCGAAGGACTCGCCGGCCGACGGCTACACGCTCTACGCGGTGCACGACTACATCCATTCCACCTACTGGGCAGGCGTCGCCGACGTGCGCTACACCGACTTCGAGCCCGTGTGCATGATCTCCTCGACGCCCTCGGTGCTCACCGCGAGCCCGAAGACGCCGTGGAAGACGCTGGGGGATCTGCTGAAGGACGCCAAAGCGCATCCGGGCACGATCACGGTCGGCGCCACGCTCGCCTCGACCAGCCACTTCTTCCCGGCGCTGATCGAGAAGGCCACCGGCGCGAAATTCAAGTACGTCTCCTACGAGGGCCTCGCGCCGCGCATGAACGCGATCCTCGGTGGGCACGTCGACCTCACCGACTCGAACCTCACGCAGAAGGGCAAGGTCGAGGCCGGGCAGCTCAAGTTCCTCGCCATCGCCACCGAGAAACGCCACCCCGAGATGCCCACCGTTCCCACGCTGAAGGAGCTCGGGGTCGACGTGGTGTTCGACGTCAACCGCGGCGTCATGGTGCCCAAGGGCACCCCCGCGGACGTGATCGCCAGGCTCGGCTCTGCCTGCGCCGCGTCGGCGAAGGAATCCGAGTTCGGCAAGGCCATGAAGCTCCAGGGCACCGACGTGCGCTACATGGACCGCGCGGCGTACGGGAAGTGGCTCAAGCAGGCCGATGACGAGAACCGCACCATCGCCAAAGACCTCGGTCTCCTGAAGCGTTGAAGCTCTCCAGAGATGGCTGGGCGGGGCGCGCGGTGCTCGCCGCGGCGCTGGTGCTGATCGATGTTTTGACGAAATCGCAGCCAAGGCCGCTCGCCAAGGCCGACTACGGCAGCGTCGTGCTGCACTTCGCCGTATTCGGCCTTTACGTCGCCTCGCTGCCCTCGCTCGGCTTTCGCGTCGCGACCTTCGCCTACATCGCCGCGACCAACGCGCTGCTCGACCGGCCGAAGAGCGCCAGAGGCTG
>DASYPG010000184.1:0-5261 GCA_036006885.1 Burkholderiales bacterium
CGCCAACACGATGGCGATGGTCGCCGAGACGCTCGGCCTCGCCCTCCCGGGGACGGCCACGCTGCCCGCGGTTTCCGAGCAGAGAAAAGATCTGGCCCGTGAAGCGGGGACGGTCGTCATGCGTCTCTTGGAAAACGACGGACCGCGGCCGCGCGAGCTCGTGACGAAGAAAAGCCTCGAGAACGCCTGCGCCGCAGTCGCCGCCACCGGCGGCTCCACCAATGCCGCCTTGCACATTCCCGCGATCGCGCACGAGGCCGGGATCCGCTTCACGCTGGAGGACTTCGCGCGCGTCGCGAAGCGCACGCCGCTGCTCGCCGACATGAAGCCGGGCGGACGGTTCCTGGCGAAGGATTTGCACGCGGTCGGCGGCGTCTATACCGTGCTCAAGGCGCTCCTGGCGCACGGTGCCCTCCATGGCGAGTGCCTGACGCTTTCCGGAAAAACTCTAAAGGAATCCCTCCAGAGCCATTCCGGTCCCGACGGCTCCGTAGTCAGGAATGAGCCAATCATGAAAAGCGGCGGCATCGTGGTACTCAAGGGAAACCTTGCGCCCGACGGCGCGCTGATCAAGGTTGCCGGGCTGAAGTCGCTCCAGTTCGAAGGTCGGGCGCGGGTGTTCGATTCCGAAGAGGCGTGCGCCGAGGTGGTGAGAAGGCGCGCCTGCAAGGAAGGCGAAGTGCTGGTGATCCGCTACGAGGGTCCGAAGGGCGGGCCGGGGATGCGCGAGATGCTGGGCGTTACCGCGCTTCTCTACGGCCAGGGCATGGGCGAAAAGGTTGCGCTGCTCACCGACGGCCGTTTCTCGGGCGCCACGCGCGGCATGATGATCGGCCATGTTTCGCCGGAAGCCGCCGCAGGGGGGCCGCTGGCGCTGGTGCGCAATGGCGACCGCATCCGCATCGATGCGGCAAAGGGTGTTTTGAATCTAGACGTGCCTCTTGCGGAGCTGAGGAAGCGAAAAGCCCGAATGCCGAAGCGCGCACCGGTCTCCGGCGTGCTGGCGAAATACGCGGCGCAGGTCGGCTCGGCCCACCTGGGCGCGGTGACCCTGCCTATCTCCGCGTTCCCAGGATCACGCCGGCGATGATGGTGGCGATGCCAACGGCATGGAACGTGCCGAAGGTTTCGCCGAGAAAGGCGATCGCGAGGAGCGTGGCGAAGGTCGGCAGGAGATAGAGGGTAAAGCCCGCCGCGTTCGCGCCGACGACCACCACCGCTCGGTTCCAGAACAGGAACGCGCCCACCGAAGCGGCGAGGCCCATGTAGATCACGCCGATCGCCTCGGCCGCGCCCGGCAGGCGCGGCGGCGAATCGAGCGCCTGCAGCGCGAACGCAGGCAGCAGGAAGAGCACCCCGGCGACCGACAGCACGAAGAGGAAATGCACGCCGCCGAGCCCGGGCGGCCGGCGCTTGAGCAGCACCGAATAGACGCCCCAGATCGCGATCGCAGCCACGATCCACGCGTCGCCCGAATGCAGCTCGAGTCCGGCGAGCGCGCGCGGCTCGCCGCGCGACAGGATGACCAGGATGCCGGCGACCGAGATCAGCATGCCCGCGAACTGCCGCGGCTTGGCGCGCTCGCCGTCGAGCGCCCACGCCGCCAGCACGATGAACAGCGGCCCGGCGCAGTTGATGAGCACCGCGTTCACGGCGGTGGTCGATTGCAGGCCGAGGTAGACCAGGCTTTGGAACACCGAAACGCTGAGCAGCGCCAGCAGCGCGAGCAGGCCCGCGTGGCTCCGGATCAGGTGGCGCTTCGCCGCGAGGCCGGGCAGGGCGAACGGGGCGAGGGCGACGAGCGCGACCAGCCAGCGGTAGAAATTGAGCGAGACCGGGTCGAACGCGTCGCGCAGCGCGCGGCCGAGCACCCAGTTGCCGGCCCAGAACAGGTTGGCGAGCGCGAGCAGGACGAAGGCGCCGGCGCGGCTCTCGGTCACCCGCAGCGGCGCGCCCAGTCGCGCAGGTTCATTTCATGAAGCTCGGCAGGAAGGTCGAGATGATCGGGAATGCCACCAGGATGGCGAGGCGCAGGCAATCGACCGCGACGAACGGCATCACGCCGCGGAAGATGGTGCGCGTCTGCACCTGCGGCAGCAGCGTATTGAGGACGAAGAGGTTCATGCCCACGGGCGGGCTGATGAGGCCGATCTCGACGACCACCACGATGAGGATGCCGAACCACACCGGGTCGAGGCCCAGGTGCACGATCAGCGGGAAGAAGAGGGGCACCGTGAGCAGGATCATGGAGAGCTCCTCCATCGCGGTGCCGAGGATCACGTAGATCACCATGATCATCGCCACCACCATGATCGGGTTGACCTCGAAGCGCGAGACGAAGCTCTTCAGGTCGGCTGGCATGGTGGTGATGTTGACGAACTCCGCGAACATCAGCGCGCCGATCAGGATCATGAACAGCATCGACGTGGTGCGGGCGCTCTCGAGCAGCGCCTCGTACAGCTCGCGCCAGCCCAGCGCGCGGCGCGCAAGCGCGAAGATCAATCCGCCGAAGGCGCCCACCCCCGCGCCCTCGACCGCGGTGAACACGCCGCCGTAGATGCCGCCCATGACCAGCGTGAAGAGCGCGATGACGCTACTCACCCCCTTGTAGTGCAGGGACATGAGGAAAACCACGAAAGCGCCGATGACAGCGGCGTCGTCACTCTCGAGCCAGCCGAAATGCACCACCATCGCGAGGATGACGCCGAGAAATGCGAACCACTGCAATCCCGCCAGCGCCGCCCAGCGCTCGCGCCAGCCGACGCGCTCGCCGGGCGGGCCGGCTTTCGGATCGCGCCAGGTGACGTACTGCACCGCGAGGCACAGGAGCAGCGTCGCCAGGATCCCGGGCAGCACACCGGCGGCGAACAGCTTGCCGATGTTGGTCTCGGTCATGATGCCGTAGATCACCATGATGGTGGAGGGCGGGATCAGGATGCCGAGGGTGCCGCCGGCGGCGATCGAGCCGGTCGAGAGCGCGTCCGAATAGCCGAAGCGCTTCATCGAAGGGTAGGCGACCTTGGCGAAGGTCGCCGCGGTCGCGATCGAGGAGCCGCAGATCGCGCCGAAACCCGCGCAGCCGACGATGGTCGCCATCGCGAGTCCGCCGCGCAAATGGCCGATGAAGGCGTACGCAGTGCGGAAGAGCTCCTGCGACATGCCGGCGCGCGTCACGAAGTTGCCCATGAGGATGAAGAGCGGCACCACCGAGAGCGTGTAGTTGCGGCCGGTCTCATAGATCTTGGTCTGCGCGGTGGCGAGGGCCGCGCCCCAGCTCCAGTCGCGCATGTAGGCGTAGCCGACGATGCCGACGATGCCCATGGCGAGCGCGATCGGGATGCGCACGAACGCGAGCAGCATCATGGCGGCGAGGCCGATCAGCGCTTCGGCCAAGGCAGGAAGACCTTGAAGAGGTGCACCAGGCCGGAGAGGCCGATCATCGCGGCCATGAAATACACGAACGGCCCCACCGCGATGCGCAGCACGTCGGTGGTGTCGCCGTAGGCCGAGATGCGGCCGGCCTTGATCAGCACCTGCCAGGTGAGGAAGAAGAACACCGCCGCGACCAGCGCGTGCACCGCGCGGATCAGCGCCGGCACCGCGCGCGCCGGCAGCATGCGGTCGATGAAATCCATCGTCACGTGCTCGTCGGCGTGCGACACCAGCGGCAGCCCGGCGAAGATCAGCACCAGCAGCAGGAGCTCGGTGACCTCGAACGCGCCGCGGATCGGACGGTTGAAGAGATAGCGCGCGACGACGTCGACGAACGTGACGAGCATCAGGCAGGCGAGCAGCGCGGAGGCGGCGATGCCGAGGACGGCATCGACCCGCCTTTCCCAGGCGCTGGCGGGCTCGCTCACCCCGGTGGCTTGAGGCAGGTCCCTACTTCTCGGCGGCGATCTTCTTGATCTCGGCGCGGAATTCCTGCAGCGCGGCCCTGGCGTCGACGCCCTTGGCGGAGGCCTTCTTGATCCAGTCCTCGACGATCGGCGCGGAGCGCTTCTGCACCTCGGCGACGAACGCCGGGTCGGCGCGCACGATTTTCGTGTTCGCCTTCTTCAGCGCGTCGAGGCCCCTCTGGTCGGCCGCGTCCCACGACTTGCCGTTGCTGCGCGCCGCGTACTCATACGAGTACTTCTCGATGATCGCCTGATCCTGCTTGGACAGCTTGTTCCACTTGTCCTCGTTCATGAAGAAGCCGAACGAAGAGCTGTACATCCCGCCCGGGAACACCGTGGCCTGGCCGATCACGTTGTCGAGCTTGAAGGACACGATCGACTCGAACGGGAAGAACACGCCGTCGGCGACGCCGGAGTTGAGCAGCTCGTAGGACTCGGGCGCGGGCTTCACGAACGCCGACGCGCCGATCGCGTTGGCCACCGCCTCGGCGATGCCGCCGCCGGTGCGGATCTTGAGCGAGCGCACGTCGTTGATGCCGCCGACCGGCTTCTTGGTGAACATCTGGCCGGGACCGTGCGTCCACACCGCGAGCAGCTTCACGCCCTTGTATTCGCCGACCTTCTGGAAGTACTTCCAGTGGATGCGCGAATACGCCACCGAGTTCACCTCGGCGGTATCGGCCATGCCGGGCAGCTCGGCCATCAGCGGCAGGATGTGGCGCGCGGGTGTGTAGCTCGCAGTGACGTACGAAAGATCGACCAGGCCGTCGCGCACCGCATCGAAGGTTCCGGGCGGCGCGGCGGGCGCCTTGGGCAGCGACTGGAACTTCACGCGGCCGCCGGTGGCCTTCTCCACTTCGGCTGCCCAGTTCGCCTGCCAGATCGTGAGGTGATGGGTGGGCGGCACCCAGGACGAATACGTGAGCGTGGTCTGCGCGCGCGCAGGCGATGCGAGCGTGGCAGCCGCGGCCGCTACGCACGCGAGGTGTCGCATCCTCCGCGCGAGGTGTCGCATCTTCATGGGTGCTCCTCCTTTTGAACCTTAATCATAAATGGTTGCAAGGCTCTGCGGCGACGCGTTGTGTTTCGATTTCGGTTTGGATACGATGCTCGCTCGCCCGCTTGCCGCAAAGCGGGCGCAGTGGATCGTGCAACAGGCAATCAGGGAGAGCGCATGCCACATGTGGTAACCAAGCAGGACCTGGTCCAGGTTGCGGCAAAAGCCAGCAATGTCAGCAAGGCGGCGGCAGGGGAGGCGGTCAACGCGGTGTTCGAAGCGATCGTGGAAAACGTCGCCAAGGGCAAGCGCGTCACCGTAGTCGGCTTCGGCACCTTCCTGCCTCGCAAGCGCAAGGCGCGCGC
>DASYPG010000185.1:0-8422 GCA_036006885.1 Burkholderiales bacterium
GGCGGGCGAACCGTGGGATCCGGCGCTGAACACGACCTGGGTCGCGGCAAGCAGCGCCGCCGCGAAGGCGATGCCTTCGGCGACCCGGGCGCGGCTCCAGCGCATGCCGGAGGGCAGCGCCCAGCACAGCACGAGCGGCGCGATGAGCACAATGCCGGTGGCATCGCCCTGCCACCAGGTGAGCCAGTTGCGGAGCAGCTCGATCCCCGGCAGCGGGTGCGCCAGGCCGAGCGGGAGCAAGGCGCAGGTCGGCGCGATAGTCGCGGCCAGGGCCGCGAGGCCGAAGAACTTCACTACGTCCGCAGGGCGGCCGAAGCGGCACGGCAGCCCGATGTGGCGCCGCACCAGCTCGGCGCCCACCAACGCCTGGAACGCGCTGCCCGTCGCGATCACCGCCGCGGCGGCGACCGACCCTTCGATGGTGAAGTTGGCGACGAAGCTGCCGAGCCACACGCCGGGCCACAGCCTGTTTCCGCCGAGCAGCAGCGCTGCGAGCGCGATGCCCGATCCGGGCCAGACCGCGGTGGCATAGCCGGGCGGAATCGCCACGAGAAGCGCGAGCTTCGCGGCGGCGAAATAGGCGGCGGCGACAAAGGCCGCCTGCGCAATGCTACGCCAGGCCCCGCTCAAGGTCCGCCTTGAGATCGGACACTGCCTCGAGGCCCACGGCGAGGCGCACCAGGCCCTCGGTAATTCCGGCAGCCGCGCGCGCCTCGGGGGAGATCCTGCCGTGCGTGGTGCTTGCCGGGTGGATGATGGTCGTCTTGACGTCCCCGAGGTTGGCGGTCACGGACACGAGGCGGGTCGAGTCGATCACGTGCCAGGCGGCGGCGCGCCCGCCCTTGACCTCGAAGGAGAGCACCGAGCCGGCGGCGCGCTGCTGGCGCTTTGCCAGCGCATGCTGAGGATGCGATTCGAGCCCGGGGTAATGCACCCGGGCTACGCCGGGATATGCTTCGAGCCAGCGCGCCAGCTCGAGCGCGGCAGCCGACTGCGCGCGCATGCGCAGCTCGAGCGTCTCCAGGCCTTTCAGCACGACCCAGGCGTTGAACGGCGACAGTGTCGGTCCGGCGGTGCGCAGGAAGGCCGTCATCGGGTCGCCGACCAGCGCCTTCGATCCGGCGACGGCGCCGGCGATCACCCTGCCCTGCCCGTCGAGATACTTGGTGGCCGAGTGGATCACCAGGTGGGCGCCGAGCTCGAGCGGCCGCTGCAGCGCCGGCGTGCAGAACACGTTGTCCACGGCGAGCAATGCGCCGGCCTGCCTCGCGACTTTCGACAACTCTTCTATGTCGGAAATCTCGGTCAGCGGATTCGACGGCGTCTCGAGAAAGAGCAGGCGCGTGTTCTTCCGTACCGCGCGGTGCCAGTCGTCCGGCTTGGTGGGGGAGACGTATGTGGTCTCGATCCCGAAGCGCGAAAGAATGTTGTTGAAGAGGTTGATCGTGGCGCCGAATACCGCGTTCGAGCACACGACATGGTCGCCGCTCTTCAGGTGCGTGAGCGCAGTCGCCAGGATGGCCGCCATGCCCGAGGCGGTCGCGACGCAGCTTTCGGCGCCCTCGAGCGCGGCCAGCCGGTCCTGGAACATGGCCACGGTGGGGTTGGTATAGCGCGTGTACACCATGCCCTGCTCGTCGCCGGCGAACCGCGCGGCCGCCTGCTGCGCGCTCTTGAAAACGAAGCTCGAGGTGAGGAACAGCGCCTCGGAATGCTCCTGGAACTCGGTGCGCGCCTGCCCGGCGCGCACGCCCTTGGTTGCGATCTGGTAGTCGTTGGACATAAAAAAAACCCGATCCTCTCGGTTAAGCGGACCGGGTTTCCTCGGCACGCTTTAGCGGTATTTGTTACGCGCCCGCAAGCTGTGGCTCAAATCGGCGCGAAAAAACCAGTATACAGGCTGCCAACAGGAATGTCAGGCCGCCAGATTACGCGGCTAAATTCAGATCGAGTTGAGCATTCTCATCCTCGGCCGAATCGCGCCTGGCGTCCCGCTGGACCTCGATGTCGCGCAGGTAGTCGCTGGTGATGTCGCCGGTGACGTAGATGCCGTCGAAGCACGAGGTCTCGAAGCTCGTGAGCCGGGGGTTCACCTGGCGCACCGCGTCCTTCAGCTCGTCCAGGTCCTGGTAGACCAGGGCGTCGGCGCCGATTTCGCGCGCCACCTCGTCCTCGCTCCTCTCGGCGGCGATCAGCTCGGCGCGCGTGGGCATGTCGATGCCGTACACGTTGGGGAAGCGCACGGGCGGCGCGGCCGAGGCGAAGAACACCTTGCGCGCGCCCGAGTCGCGCGCCATCTGCACGATCTCGCGGCTGGTGGTGCCGCGCACGATGGAGTCGTCCACCAGCATGACGTTCTTGCCGGCGAACTCCATCGACATGGGGTTCAGCTTCTGTCGCACCGAGCGCGCGCGCACGGCCTGTCCCGGCATGATGAAGGTGCGCCCGATGTAGCGGTTCTTGACGAAGCCCTCGCGGTAGGCCACGCCGAGCCCGGCGGCGAGCTGCAGCGCCGCCGGTCGGCCCGAGTCCGGGATCGGGATCACCACGTCGATGTCGAGGCTCCGGTGGCTGCGCTTGATCTGCGCCGCCAGCTTGCGCCCCATGTTGAGGCGCGTCTCGTACACCGAGGCGCCGTCGATGATCGAATCGGGGCGCGCGAGGTAGACGTACTCGAAGATGCAGGGATTCAGGCTCGCATGCGGTGCGCATTGCTGCGTGTGCAGGCGCCCGTGCTGGTCGATGAACACCGCCTCGCCCGGTCCTACATCGCGCAACACCCGGAACCCGTTCGCATCTATGGCGACGGACTCGGAAGCGACCATGTATTCGGTTCCCTTCGGCGTCTCGTTGTAGCCGATGATCGCCGGACGGATGCCGAACGGATCGCGGAACGCGAGCACGCCGTATCCGGCGATCATCGCCACCACGGCATAGGCGCCCTTCAGGCGCCGGTGCGTGGCGGCGACGGCGGCGAAGATCGCCGGGGGATCGAGGTGCAGCCTGACCGAGGCCTTCTCCAGCTCGTGCGCCAGCACGTTCACCAGCACCTCCGAGTCCGAGCCGGTGTTGATGTGGCGCAGGTCGGTGCGGAACATCTCCTCCTTCAGCTGGGCCGAGTTGGTGAGGTTGCCGTTGTGCCCGAGCACGATGCCGAAGGGAGAATTGACGTAGAACGGCTGCGCCTCGGCCGAGCTGAACGCCGAGCCCGCGGTGGGATAGCGCACGTGCCCGATGCCCATGTTGCCGGGAAGCGAGCGCATGTTGCGGGTGCGGAACACGTCGCGCACCATGCCCGGCGCCTTGTACATGTGGAACGAGCTGCGCTCGGCCGTGACGATGCCGGCGGCGTCCTGGCCGCGATGCTGCAGGAGGAGCAGCCCGTCGTAGAGGATCTGGTTGACGGGCGAATCGGCGACAATTCCTAGAATTCCGCACATCGGAGATTTCCCGCGGAGGTTTCCCGGTGTGTTAACGGTCAATGGTATCGCAAGCGGCTCGACAGTGCCGGCGGCAGCCACGGCTCGAGCTGGACCACGGCGCGCCCGAGCATCGGCCCGCTATAGGACTGTTTCCACATGGGGTTCTGCGGCAGCGAAGTCAAGCCCGCGCCGATGGCGAAGGCGAGCGCGATCAGGAGCCCGCGCGCCACGCCGAAAAGCCCGCCAAGGGTGCGGTCCAGACCCGCAAGACCGGTCGCTTTGAGCGCCTTGGAAACCATCAGCGCGACGAGCGTCGCGAGCGTGAGCGTCACCACGAAAACCGCCACGAAGGCGACGATCACGCGCAGGTCCGGGTTGGAGATCGACCCCGGCAGCGCGTTGGCGAGCGGCTCCGCGAGCCAGTTGGCGACGAGAAAGGCGCCGATCCATCCCGCGAGCGAGATGACCTCGCGCACCAGCCCGCGCCAGGCCCCCCAGGCAGTCGACAGCACCAGCACGCCGATGATTGCGAAGTCGAGCGCGGTCACTTGGCCGTGACCGCGCCGGGCTCGAGTCCCAGGCCCTTCAGCTTCGTCGCCGCCGCCTCCGCGGCTTCGCGCGTGGGGAATGGCCCCGCGCGCACGCGAGTCAGGTTGCCGGGGACGGCCTCGGAGTAGTGCGGAATCTTCGCCGCGGCGAGCTTGGCGGTGACGTTCTCCGGGGCCGCGAACGCCCCGATCGGCACGAAGTATTCTTCTTTCGCGACGTCCTTTTTCTCGACCGCGGCCGGCGCGGGCTTCGGCGCCGGCGGCTTCGGCTTGAACGGCGCGTCGTCCTCGCCCGGAATGCGCACGCTCACCGGCGGCGCCACCGGGCTCGGCTCGGGATCGAACACCATCGGCAGAACGATCACCGCGAGCAGCACGAGCGCGACGGCCCCCACCAGCCGCCTGCGGCCACGACGCTTGAGCGTATCTACGTCTTGTTGTTGTTCAGCCATGCCATGACTTCGGCCACGGTGAGAAACGAGCCGAATACGACGATCTTATCACCCTCGCTCGCCCGCGCTCTCGCCGCCGCGAAGGCTGCCGCTGGAGAATCAAACAGTTCTTTTTCAGCGGGAAGATGCGCGGCGATTTCCGATGCCCGCGCGCCGCGCGGACCCGGCAGCGAGGCGAGGTGCCAGCGCGTCACGCGCGGCGCGAGCTCGCGCAGTACCGCGCCGATGTCCTTGTCGCGCAGCATGCCGCACACCGCGATGGTCTCCGGCGCGAATCCCGCCTCGGCGAGGTTCTGCGCCAGCACCTTCGCCGCCTGAGCGTTGTGCGCGACGTCGAGGATGACCTGGGGGCGGCCCGGCAGCACCTGGAAGCGCCCGGGAAGCTCGACCTCGGCGAGGCCGCGGCGCACGTCCTGCATCGCGAGCGGAAGCTCGAGCGTGCCGAGCGCGCAGATCGCCGCCGCCGCGTTGGCGAGCTGGGTCCTGCCGCGCAGCGCGGGATAGGCGAGTCCGCCGCGGCGCCCGGCGGGGCCCCAATAGCTCCACTGCCCTGGTTCTGCCTGGTATCCAAAATCTTTTCCGAGAAGAAGCTTTTTCCCCGGGGCGTCGAGAACCGACTGGGGCGGGTCGGGCTCGGCGATCACCGCGGGCCGCCCGGCGCGGAAGATTCCGGCCTTTTCGCGGCCGATCTCTTCACGCGTGGCGCCGAGATATTCGACGTGATCGATGCCGACGCTGGTCAGCACGGCGCAGTCGGGATCGACGATGTTCACCGCGTCGAGCCGGCCGCCCAGCCCGACTTCCAGGATCACCGCTTCGATTTTCTCCCGTGAGAAGTGCCACAAGGCAGCCAGGGTGCCGAACTCGAAATACGTGAGTGGAACCTCGTGCCGCGCGTGCTCGACTACAGAGAAGGAATCGGCCAGGGCCTCATCCGAAGCCTCGACGCCCGCGACGCGCACGCGCTCGTTGTAGCGCAGCAGGTGCGGCGAGGTATAGAGGCCCGTGCGGTAGCCCGCCGCGCGCAGAATCGACTCGAGCATCGCGCAGGTCGAGCCCTTGCCGTTGGTTCCGCCGACGGTGACCACAGGACATTGGATTTTGATTTTCAGTCTGGCAGACACTTCGCTGACGCGTTCGAGCCCGAGCGCGATCGTCTTCGGATGCTGGCGCTCGATGTAGCCGAGCCATTCGGCCAGCGTTCTCATTGCGATTGCGCCTCGAAAATCTGCCGCACCGTGTCGATGGTATCGGCTTCGCTGGCGAGCTTGTCGGGCCGGTAGCCCTTGACGCGCGCAAAGCGCAGCGCCATGCCGCCGGGGTATTGGGAGCTCTGCTGCACGTCGTTGAACGCGATCTCGACCACCAGCTCGGGGCGCACATACACCGTCCACTCGTCGCGCCTGGCCTCGCGCGCCAGCAGCTCGCGCGTCTGCCATTCGAGGATCTCGTCGGTCAGCCCCTTGAAGGTCTTGCCGAGCATCACGAAGCCGCCAGTGCGGGGGTCGCGCGCGCCGAGGTGCAGGTTCGAGAGCCAGCCCTTGCGCCGGCCGCTGCCCCACTCGACCCCTATGACCACCAGGTCGAGCGTCTTGGCGCGCTTCAGCTTCAGCCAGCCGGCGCCACGCCGCCCGGCCTCGTAGGGCGCGTCGAGCGCCTTGGCCATCAGGCCCTCGTGGCCGCGCGCCAGCGCGTCCTCGTAAAACGCGTTCGCCTTCGCCGCATCGTCGGTGATGAGCGAAGGCGTGACGATCGCGGCAGGCAGTACCTGCCGCAGGATATCGTGCCGCTCGCGCGCGCCGCGATCGACGATCGGCTCGCCGTTGCGCAGCAGGCAATCGAAAAAGAACACCGAGAGCGGCAGCTCGTGGCGCAGCGCCTCGACGTCGAGCTTGCGCCCGAAGCGCCGCATCGTGAGCTGGAACGGGTGCGGCCTGCCGTCGGGACGCAGGGCGATCGTTTCGCCGTCGAGGATCAGCGATTCGGCATTGGTTTTCCTTACGGTGGAAATCAATTCAGGTGCCGCCGCGGTGACATCATTTAGGTTGCGCGTGTAAACCCGCACCTCGTCGCCGGACTTGTGCACCTGGACGCGGGCGCCGTCGAGCTTCCACTCGAAAAGCGCGGTACCAAGGTCGGCGAGGGCCGACGCCACGTCCTCGGCCGGCTGCGCGAGCATGGGGAGCACGGGCTGCATCAGGCGGATGGAGAATTGTTCAAGTCCTCCACCCTGGAGCGCGGCGCGCGCGACTTGCGGTATTCCGCCGGCAAAGGTCGCGGCACGCCGCACCTCCGCGGGAGGTAAGCCGGCGGCGAGGGCGAGCGCCTCCAGCATCACGCCTTCGAGCGCGCCCTGCCGCAGCTCGCCCACGATCAGGCGCAGCAGAAAGTCCTGCTCTGGCCCTGTCGCCTTCGAAAAGAGGCTCTTGAGCTGCTCGGCACGTTGCCCTGCGGAGCCTTTTCCCTTCAAGCCTTTCAGTCGCTCGAATGCCGCATCCACGTCGCTCACTGTGAGTATCGGCTCGGCCGCGGGAGCGTCCATCGCCGAGCGCAGGGTGGCGTAGCCCAGCGTGAGCTTGCCCTGGCGGATGTCGCCGCTCAGCCAGGGAAGCGCGATCTCCACCTCGTCGGGTACGAGCGCGCGCAGGCAGGCCGCGATGGTCTTGATCTTCGCCAGCCGGCTCGGCGTCGCCGCCACCTCGGCGGACGCGCGCACGAGCTCCGCGAGCAGCGTCACGCGGCGCTGTCGGCCGGCATTCCCCTGAGCAGGCTGAGCAGCGCGTGCAGCTTGTCGCGCAGCTGCCGGCGGTCGACGATCATGTCGATTGCGCCCTTCTCGAGCAGGAACTCGGCGCGCTGGAAGCCCTCAGGCAGCTTCTGGCGCACCGTCTGCTCGATGACGCGCGGGCCGGCGAACCCGATGAGCGCTTTCGGCTCCGCGATCACCACGTCGCCGATCATGGCGAAGCTCGCCGAGACCCCGCCCATGGTGGGATCCGAAAGCACCGAGACGAAAGGCAGGCGCCGCTCGGCGAGATCGGTGAGCGCCGCGGTGGTCTTTGCCATCTGCACCAGCGAAAGCAGCCCCTCCTGCATGCGTGCGCCGCCGGAGGCGGTCACGCACACGAAGGGCAGCTTCTGCTCGATCGCCACGCGCACGCCGCGCACGAAGCGCTCGCCCACGACCGAGCCCATCGAGCCGCCCATAAAGTCGAACTCGAACGCCGCGCACACCACGCCGAGCGCCTTGATCGAACCCTGCATCACCACCAGCGCGTCGCTCTCGGCGGTCGTCTCCTGCGCTTCGGCCAGCCGCTCGGTGTAGCGGCGCGAATCCTTGAACTTGAGGGTATCGACCGGCAGCACCTCCGAGCCGATCTCGAAGCGTCCGTCGGGATCGAGCAGCGAGTCCAGGCGCGGCCGCGCGCCGAGGCGCTCGTGATGGCCGCACTTCGGGCACACGCTGAGGTTCTTCTCGAGATCCGTGCTGTAGAGCACCGCGTCGCACGCGGCGCACTTGGTCCACAGGCCCTCGGGCACCGTCTTCTTGGCGGCGCCGGTGCGCTGGATCTTCGGCGGCAGGAGCTTCTGCAGCCAGCTCATCGGTGAAAAGAGGCGTCGAGCGCCTGGCGGATGGGTTGCAGGAACGCCTTGACTCGCGCCACGGCCTGGTCGGCGCTGCCGGCCTCGATCTCCTGGATGATGCGGCTGCCGATCACCACGGCGTCGGCGCTCGCCGCGATGCGGCGGGCCGATTCGGCGTCGCGGATGCCGAACCCGACGCCGATCGGCATCCGCGTCGCCGCGCGGATTGCCGGTATCTTCCTGGCGATCTCGGAAACATCGATGTTCGCCGCTCCGGTCACGCCCCGCAACGACACATAGTAGAGGTAACCGCTGCCGCTTCTCGCCACTTCGTCGATGCGCTTCTTCGTCGAGGTCGGCGCGAGAAGGAAGATCGGATCGACGCCGTTCTTCTTCATCAGGGCGCAGAACTCGA
>DASYPG010000186.1:0-3316 GCA_036006885.1 Burkholderiales bacterium
CTTCGACAAGTCCTACAGCCAGAAGCCGACGCGCAAGCCGATCGAGAACGAGGCGAAGAACGGCCTGAAGAACGACGTCGGCACCATCGCCATGGCGCGCACCAGCGACCCGCACTCGGCGAGCTCGCAGTTCTTCATCAACGTCAAGAGCAACGACTTCCTGAACAGCCCCGGCCAGGACGGCTGGGGCTACGCGGTGTTCGGCAAGGTGGTCGATGGCATGGACGTGGTGACCAAGATCGCGAAGACACCGACCGGCTCGGGCGGACCTTTCCGCAGCGACGTTCCGAAAGAGCCGGTGGTGATCGAATCCGTCACGGTGGTCGGCGCCAAGAAGTAGTGACCTCGGCGTAGTGCCCTCGCTTTTCATTTCGGACCTCCATCTCACCGAAGAGCGTCCGGAAGCGAACGAGCGGTTCATCGAATTGCTCGAGGGAAAGGCGCGAGCCACCGACGCGCTCTACGTCCTGGGCGACTTCTTCGAGTCCTGGATCGGCGACGACGACCTCGAGGCGTCCTTCAACGCGGTGGTCGCCGGCCTGCTCGGCGACCTCGCCCGCGGCGGCGTGCCGGTCTACCTCATGCACGGCAACCGCGACTTCCTTATCGGCGAGCGCTTCTGCGCCGCCACCGGGGCGAAGCTGCTCGCGGACCCCACCGTGCACGAGATCCAGGGCGTGCGCACGCTCCTCATGCACGGCGACACCCTGTGCACCGACGACCTCGACTACCAGAACTGGCGCCGGATCGCGCGCTCCGAGGCGTGGCAGCGAGAATTCCTCTCCAAGTCGCTCGCGGAGCGCCGCCACGCGATCGTCGGGATGCGCGAGAAGGCCAAGGAGGCGGTCCAGGCGAAGCCCGCCGAGATCATGGACGTGAACGACGCCGCGGTGGCGCAGGCGATGCAGGCGCACGCCGTCACCCGCCTGGTCCACGGCCACACCCACCGGCCGGGACGTCACGCGCTGACCATCGACGGCCGGCCGGCCGAGCGCTGGGTGCTCCCGGACTGGTACGGCCGCGGCGGCTACCTCGAGATCGGGCACGGCGCGCCGAAGCTCGTGCGCTTCTAGTAATTCTTTCTCCGGCCGGTAAAAAATCGGGGTCAGACCCCTTCCTGGCACACCAGCCGGCCGTTCAGAGGGAGGGGTCTGACCCCGATTTTTCCCGGTACGGGTGTTGCTCCGGGCGTCTGGTCAATCCCAGAAAGGACGGCGGACATGGCGAAGACCAAGGCGAAGGCCAGCGGGGCGATCGAGCTGCTGAAGGAGCAGCACGACCAGGTCAAGAAAGCGTTCAAAGAGTTCGAGAAGCTCGACCGCGAGGACGCTGAGAAACAGCAGCAACTCGTGCAGAAGGTGTGCGAGGACCTGAAGCTGCACACCACGCTGGAGGAGGAGCTGTTCTATCCGGCGGCGCGCGAGGCCATCGACGACGAGGACCTCCTGAACGAGGCCCAGGTCGAGCACGAGACGGCCAAGATGCTGATCGAGCAGCTCGAGAACATGGGCCCGGACGACCCGAATTTCCGCGCCACTTTCACGGTGCTCGGCGAGTACGTCATGCACCACGCGAAGGAAGAGGAAGGCGAGATGTTCCCGCAGGTGAAGAAGAGCGACCTCGACCTCGTGGAGCTCGGAGCGCGCATGCGCGCCCGCATGGAGGAGCTGATGGGCAAGGTCGCGAACGAAGAGAAGGAGGAAAGTTGAAGCGCGGGAAGCCGCTCTACTGAGGCGCAGGAAGCCGCGCTAGGCCGCGAGCGCGGAGACCTCGTCGGAGAGCGGCAGGTAGAGCGTGAACGAGCTGCCCTTGCCGGGCTCGCTCGTGACGCGGATCTCGCCGCCGAGCAGGCGCGTGAGCTCGCGGCTGATCGACAGCCCCAACCCGGTGCCGCCGTACTGGCGCGCCGTGCTGCCGTCGGCCTGCTGGAATGCCTCGAAGATGAGGTTCTGCTTCTCGCTCGGGATGCCGATTCCGGTGTCGACCACCGCGAACGCGACGCGCTTGCCCTCGGCTGGCGCGATGTCGAGCGAGACCCGGCCCTGGCGGGTGAACTTGAAGGCGTTGGCGAGCAGGTTCTTCAGCACCTGCTTGAGGCGCGTCATGTCGGTGCGGATCGCGGCGGGCAGGGAAGGATCGAGCGTGATGCTGAACTGCAAGCCCTTGTCCTGCGCCACCTGGCGGAAGCTGCGCTCCAGGTCCTCGCGCAGCTCCTCCAGGCGCGCAGGCGCGATGTTGAGCGCGGTGACGACCCCGGCCTCGATCTTTGCCAGGTCGAGCAGATCGTTGATCAGCGACAGCAGGTCCATTCCCGAGGCGTAGATGGTGTGCGCGAACTGCACCTGCTTCGGGTTCAGGTTGCCGCCGATGTTGTCGCCGAGCAGCCGCGCCAGGATGAGCAGGATGTTGAGCGGCGTGCGCAGCTCGTGCGACATGTTGGCGAGGAACTGCGACTTCGCCTCGCTCGCCCTCTCCGCGGTCACCTTGGCGCGGATCAGCTCGGCCTCGACGCGGTTGCGCTCGGTGAGGTCGCGCACCACCTTGGCGTAGCCGAGCAGCCTGCCGGTGTCGTCGCGCACCGCGGTGATGATCACGTTGGCCCAGTAGGACGCGCCGTCCTTGCGCACGCGCCAGCCTTCCTCCTCGAAGCGGCTCTCGGCCGCCGCGACCTCGAGCTCCCACTGCGGCTTCTTGCGCTCGACGTCCTCGCGCGGATAGAAGCGCGAAAAGTGCTGGCCCACGATCTCGGGCAGCTCGTAGCCCGAGATGCGCTGCGCCCCGGCGTTCCAGCTCGCGACCCGCCCTTCGGCGTCGAGCATGAAGATGGCGTAGTCCACGACGCTTTCCACCATCAGGCGAAAGCGCCGCTCGCTGTCGGCGAGCATGCGCTCGGCGCTCGCGCGCACCGCGATGTCCTGGTGCAGCTTGCGGTTCGCCGCCTCGAGCTCGCGCGTGCGCTCGCTCACCCGCAGCTCGAGCCCGCGGCTGCGGTCGCGCAGCTCTTCCATCGCCTTGCCGAGCTGGCCGAGAAGCGCGGAGAGCACCAGGCCGGTGAACACCACCGTGGTCACGAAGAGCAGCAGGAGGAGGAGTGACTCGTTGAGCGGCACCGTGGAGAACGGGCCGAGGTCCTGGCGCAGCGTGTACCACAGGGCGATCGCGCAGATCGCGGCGCTGGCGGTGGTGACCTCGCGCTGGCTGAAGCGGAAAGCGGCCCAGATGATGAAGGGCACGATGAGGAAGGTGGCGGAGTGGGCGGGCGAACCGTGGGATCCGGCGCTGAACACGACCTGGGTCGCGGCAAGCAGCGCCGCCG
>DASYPG010000187.1:0-4262 GCA_036006885.1 Burkholderiales bacterium
GTTCACCTGGTCGAGTTTCAGCTGGAAAGCAGGCAGGTTATCGAGAGGGACCGCTTCAAGGCCTACTGGGAGAGCCTGAATGGCACGGATCTTCCGCTCGATCACCCGCCGATCAGAGTCAATGTGGAGTCAGTGATTGACACCGGCGACGGGACAGGCCCCCGTGATTTCCTGTTCGACCAGGAGACGGGCTTGCCTACCCAATCGATACCGCCCTCGCCAAGTGAGTCCGGCTGGAAAGATGTCTTCATCGCCCCGCCGTTCATGGTCACTCGACTGCTGATCCGCCTGGCGCCGCAGTCGGTGAAGGACGAGGACCTGTTCCCCGGAAAGAACACCTTCCCGTTCGATCCGACCAAGGGCCCGGGTTACGTATGGCACTGCCATATTCTCGACCACGAAGACAACGACATGATGCGGCCAATGGCGATCGTGAACGACGACCGACCGAGTCTCAACAGCTGCAACGAGTGCTCTGGAAGTTTGAACGTCGCGTCGCGCTCCCCGATGCCTTTCGTTACCAAGCCGGCCGGGCATGGTCATAAGGGCCCCGCGACCAAGAGCTCGACACCGGTGGCTGAACGCGTGACACCAGTGGCCGACGTAACCGATTAGGTCCGGCTTAGATCGCTTCGCCCGGCGCCGACCTGATCAGGTCGGCGCCTTTTTCCGCCACGGCGAGCACCGCGGCGTTGATGTTTCCTGACGGGACGGAAGGCATGACGGAGGCGTCGACGACACGCAGGTTCGACACGCCCTTCACCCGTAATTGCTCGTCGACCACGGCGCCGATGCGGCAGGTCGAGGTGGGGTGGAACACGGTCGAGCCGGCCTCGCGGCAGAAGGCGAGCCACTCCGCGTCGGTCTGCACCTTCGGCCCGGGAAGGTACTCGTCGAGGATGTAGCCGGAAAGCGGCGGCGCCGCGGCGATGCGCCGGAGCATCTTCAGCCCTTCGACCATCACGCGCCGGTCGTTCTCCGTGGCGAGGTAGTTGTAGCGGATCACGGGTGCCGCCGCGGGGTCGGCCGAGCGGACGTGCACCGAGCCGCGCGACTCGACCTGGAGCTGCGACACCGAGGTGGTGAATCCTGAATGCGGATGCAGCGCGCCGCCGCGCTCCGCGCTCGAGAAGTTGATGAAGTACAGTTGCGCGTCCGGCCGCTTCGACTCCGGCCGCGTGCGCACGAAAGCCGCCGCATGGCCAGCGGCCACGGCGAGCGAGCCGCTGCGAAACAGCGCGTACTGCAGTCCCATCCTGGCCTTGCGCCAGCCGCTCGCCAGCTCGTCGTTGATGGTGATCGGCCGTCGACAGCGCCAGAAAAAGCGCACGTAGAAGTGGTCCTGCAGATCCTCGCCGACCGCGGGCAAGTCGTGCATTACCGGGATGTTGTTTTCCTCCAGGAGTGATCGCCTTCCCACTCCGGAGAGCTCCAGCAATTGCGGTGAATTAAAGCTGCCGCCGCACAGCAACACCTCGGCCGCTGCGCTTGCCCGGAGAACGCGGCCGCGCTGGACGTATTCGACTCCGCTCGCGCGTTTTCCATCGAATAGAACCTTCGTGACGAGCGCGTTGACCTCGACCGAGAGATTGGGCCGGCGCTCGGCCGGCCTGAGGTAAGCGACCGCCGCGCTGCGGCGTCGCCCGCGATGGCAGGTGGCGTGGTAGTAGCCGGTTCCCTCCTGCGATGCGCCGTTGAAGCCTTCACGGTTCAAGGGAATGCCGAGCGAGACGGCCGAGGCGATGAAGGCGTCGCAGAGCTCGTGGCGCTCGAGGCACGAGACCTTGAGCTCGGCTTCCGCCCTGGCGAAGTACGGCGCGAGCGAATCGAAATCCCAGCCCGTGACTTCCCAGCCGTCGAAGTCCTCTCGCTGTCCCCGGATGTAGACGAGTCCGTTGATCGACGAGGAGCCGCCGAGCACCTTGCCGCGCGGGGTGAAGACGCGTCGGCCGTTCAGCGCCGGCTCGGGCTCCGATTCGTAGGCCCAGTTGATGTCGGTGCGCGCGAACAGCTTGCCGTAGCCGAGCGGCACGTGGATCCAGAGGTCGGTGTCGCGCGGCCCGGCCTCCAGCAGCAGCACTTTGCAGCGCGGATCCTCGGTCAGCCGGTTGGCAAGAACGCAACCCGCTGAGCCCGCCCCGACGATGACGTAATCAAAACAGGTGATGGATCGCCCTTGGGCTCAGCGTGGCACGGCGATGTGCATGCCTCCATCGACGTAGACGATCTGGCCGGTGACGCGGCGCGCGCCCTCGATCAGCCACGCGATCGTCTCGGCGGCGTCCTGCGCCTCGGCCGCGGCCTTGAGCGGGGCGCGTTCGGCGAAGCGCCGCTCGAGCTCGGCCGCGCCGTCGGCCCCGTGTGCCGCGATCTGCCACGGCGTGCGCACGAAGCCCGGCGCGACCACGTTCAGGCGCACCTCGGGCCCGAGCGCTCTAGCGAGGGAGAGCGTCATGGTGTCGAGCGCGGCCTTGGATGCGGCGTAGGCGACCGACGAGCCGGTGCCGAGCAGCGCGGCCACCGAGGACAGGTTGACCACGCAGCCGTGCGCCTCCTTGAGCGCCGGCGCGCAGGCCCGGATCATCTGGTAGGGACCGACGACGTTGATGCGGAAGATGCCGAGCATGTCCTCGGCCGAAAGCCCCTCGAGGTCGCCGTGCGCCACGAACTTGGTCATGCCGGCGCTGTTCACCAGCGCATCGATGCGACCCCATTTGTCGAGCACCGCCTTCGCCGTTCGCCGGCAGTCGGCGTCCTGCGCCACGTCGCCCTGGAGCGCGAGCCCGTTGATGTCGCCCGCGACGCGGTCGGCCTGCGCCTTGTTCTTCGCGAACATGATCGCCACCTGCCAGCCGCGCTTCGCGAGCTCCCGCGCGCTGGCCTCGCCCATGCCGGAGGAGCCGCCGGTAATGAGAGCGACCTTCATACGGTGGCCACCGGCGTCGCGGGCGAGCCGACCGCGCCGGGCAGGCGCAGCGGCGGCGCCGTGAGCAGGAACCGGCTGCGCGCGTGGCTGCGCAGCCAGCGCGCGAGCTCGCTGAGATACCACATCTCGCCCAGATGAATGCCGTTCTTGAACAGGCAATGCTCGTGCAGCGGCATCAGCGCCGCCGGCTTGGGATTGGAAAGGCTCACCGGAATGATCTCCACCGCGTAGTTATCGCTCGCCAGTACCGCCAGGCCGGAATCGGAAACCCACTGCAGCAGACGCTGGTCGCGCCCGTCGAGCCCGCTGCAGCTCGCGTGCAGCAGCTTCGCGTCGGGCTGCTTCCGCATTTCGAGCAGCAGGTCGGCAAAGCCGGTGTACAGGCACACCATGTCGCCTTTCTCCAGCTCGACCCGGTCCTGGTCCATGAGCTTCATCAGCTCGTCGTAGCCCACCGCGCGGCGCTCGCGACCGTAGTGATGATGCAGATCGATCATCACGCCACGGCCCTGGGCGCCGTGCTCGGCCAGGTTCTGGATGCCCAGGGCGCGGGCCTGGGTGCCCTCGTACCTCGCCCAGGGTTCCGAATCATTTCTCGCAGAGGCGGGAACGACGTCTTCGCCGGCGCGGAAACCGTTGTAGAAGACGATCTCGCGCTTGCCGTCGCCGTCGGCATCGAAGCGGCTGCCGATGTGGGCAAAGCTGTCCCACTGCGTGGAGTACTGCAGCGTGAGCAGTACCCGGTCGTCGGAAACGACGTCGGTCAGTTCCGGCTCGTCCTCCGCGAGCGCAAAGCAGAAGTTCTGCTTGCCCGCGCTCTTGCCGTCGCGGATCGTCGCCGCGAGGCGCGGCGGGCTGCGCCGCGGGTTGAGCGTGGCGCCGCCGGGATAGTCGAGCGGCAGCGAAAGCTGGAAGCTGATGCCCTCTTTCACCTCCGCGATGCCCTGCAGCACCTTCTCGCGCGTCACGTAGTTCATGCGCCCGCGCTGGTCGTCCGGGCCGAACTCGCCCCAGTTCGAGCCCGGCGGTCTTTGTTTCCATCTCTGTGCCATCCATCACCTCAGTAGTAGTGACGTCCGATCCATTCGGCGACGAGCGCCGGCTTCGGCGCGCCTTCGATCTCGACCGTCGTGTTCCAGGTCACCTGCACGCCGTTGCCTTCGATCGGCTCGTACTTGAGCAGCGTAAAGCGCGCCCGAACGCGCGAGCCGCTTCGCACCGGAGAGGTGAAGCGCACGCGGTTCAGGCCGTAGTTCACGCCCATCTTGCGGTCGGAGAAGGAGAAAGTCATCTCGGAGAGGTGCGACAGCAGCGACAGCGTGAGGAAGCCGTGGGC
>DASYPG010000188.1:0-3248 GCA_036006885.1 Burkholderiales bacterium
TTGGCGGAGGTCGGCAGGCTGTCGACGCTCGCCGGGTGCGCGAGCGACTTGTTCTCGCTCGCGAGCGCGGCCGCGGTCACCTGCGCGATCATGAAGCCGGAGTTGACCCCGCCGTTCTCGACCAGAAACGGCGGCAGTCCCGAGAGGGTCGGATCGATCAGCAGCGCCACGCGCCGTTCCGAGAGCGCGCCGACCTCGGCGATGACGAGCGCGAGCGCGTCGGCGGCGAGCGCTACCGGCTCGGCGTGGAAGTTGCCGCCGGAAAGGATCTCGTTTCCGAGCACCAGCGGATTGTCCGTGACGGCGGCGGCCTCGCGCTCGAACACGCCCGCGGCGTAGCGCATCTGGTCGAGGCAGGCGCCCATCACCTGCGGCTGGCAGCGCAGGCTGTAGGGATCCTGCACCCGCGGATCGTTCTCGAGGTGCGAGCGGCGGATCTCGCTTCCCTTCAGGAGCTCGGCGTAGAAGCGCGCCACTTCCTGCTGGCCCGGCTGGCCGCGCAGCGCGTGGATGCGCGCATCGAACGGCGTGTCGCTGCCCGCCGCGGCGTCGACCGAGAGGCTGCCCGCGACCATCGCGGCGGCGAACACGTCTTCCGCCGCGAACAGGCCCGTGAGCGCGAGCGCGGTCGAGACCTGCGTGCCGTTCAGCAGCGCGAGCCCTTCCTTCGGCGCGAGCTTGATCGGCTTGAGCTTCTCGTTTTTCAGCGCGCTCGCCGCGGGGACCCGCACGCCATGGACGCGCACGTCCCCGAGCCCGAGCAGCGCGAGCGACAGATGGGCGAGCGGTGCGAGATCGCCCGAGGCGCCGACCGATCCCTTGGAAGGGATGCAGGGATAGATGGCGCGGTTGTAGAGCTGCAGCAGGAGCTCGATCAGCTCCGGGCGCACGCCCGAGTGGCCCGCCGCCAGGGAAACGACCTTCAACGCGAGCACCAGGCGGACCGCGGCGTCGTCGAGGAGCGGCCCGGTGCCCGCGGCGTGCGACAGCACGATGTTGAGCTGCAGCTGCTCGAGCTCCTCGGCCGGAATGCGCGTCTGCGACAGGCGCCCGAAGCCGGTGTTGATGCCGTACGCGGGCTTGCCCGAGGCGACGATGCTTTCCACAGTGGAGAGCGCGGCGCGCACCTTGTCGCGCGCGGCCGGATCCAGCTCGAGCGGCGGCGCGTCGCGGGCGATCGAGCGCAGCTCCCTCAGCGCTGGATTTTTCCCGCCGAGTCGCATTAGTCCATGAAGGGCAGGTCGAGGTTCTGGGCGCGGGCGCAGGCGAGCGCCTGCTCGTACCCGGCATCCGCGTGGCGCATGACGCCGGTCGCGGGATCATTCCACAGCACGCGCTCGATGCGCCGCGCCGCGGCGTCGGTGCCATCGCACACGATCACCATGCCGGCGTGCTGCGAATAGCCCATGCCCACCCCGCCGCCGTGATGGAACGAGACCCAAGTCGCGCCACTTGCACAATTAACGAGCGCGTTCAACAGGGCCCAGTCGGAGACCGCGTCGCTGCCGTCGCGCATGGCCTCGGTCTCGCGGTTGGGGCTCGCCACCGAGCCGGCGTCGAGGTGGTCGCGCCCGATCACGATCGGCGCCTTGAGCTCGCCGCGCCCGACCATCTCGTTGAAGGCGAGGCCGGCGAGATGGCGCTGGCCGAGCCCGAGCCAGCAGATGCGCGCCGGCAGGCCCTGGAAATGAATTCGGCGGGAGGCCAGGTCTAGCCACTGGACCAGTTGCTTGTCACTTGAAAAAAGCTCTTTCACCCTGGCATCCGTCTTAGCGATGTCCTGCGGATCGCCCGACAGTGCGACCCAGCGGAACGGCCCCTTGCCCACGCAGAACATCGGCCGGATGTAGGCCG
Organism: Burkholderiales bacterium; assembly: GCA_036006885.1. GTDB lineage: Bacteria > Pseudomonadota > Gammaproteobacteria > Burkholderiales > SG8-39 > SCGC-AG-212-J23. The sequence continues at coordinate 1,855 of DASYPG010000188.1, forward strand.
GGACGAAGCCCGGATAATCGAAGGCGTTCGCGATGCCGGCGTTCTTCGCTTCCTGGCGGAGGTTGTTGCCGTAGTCGACGCAGGGGATGCCCATCGCCTTGAAGCCGAGGATCGCCTGCACGTGGTTGGCGATCGACTCGCGCGCCGAAAGCGCGACTTCGTCCGGGTCCTTCTTGCGGACCTCCTTCCAGCGCTGGAGCGACCAATGCTCGGGCAGGTAGCCATTCGCCGGGTCGTGCGCCGAGGTCTGGTCGGTCACCAGCGCGGGCTTGAAGTCACTGCTTTTCGCCTTTTTCAGGAATTGCGGAATCAGCTCCGCTGCATTGCCGAGCAGTCCGACCGAAACCGGCTTTCCCGCTTCACTGATGATCTTCTGCGCCTCTTCCAGCGTATTGGCACGAAAATCGAGGTAGCCCGACTTCAGGCGCATCTCGATGCGGCTCGGGTCGCACTCGATCGCGATCATCGAGGCGCCCGCCATGGTGGCGGCGAGCGGCTGCGCGCCGCCCATGCCGCCGAGCCCGGCGGTGAGGATCCATTTGCCCGACCAGTCTCCGCCGTAGTGCTGGCGGCCGGCCTCGGCGAAGGTTTCGTAGGTGCCCTGGACGATGCCCTGGCTGCCGATGTAGATCCACGAGCCCGCGGTCATCTGGCCGTACATCATCAGGCCCTTGCGGTCGAGCTCGTTGAAATGCTCCCAATCGGCCCACTTCGGCACCAGGTTGGAGTTCGCGATCAGCACGCGCGGCGCGTCGGGATGCGTCCTGAAGACGCCGACGGGCTTGCCGGATTGCACCAGCAGGGTTTGGTCGCCCTCGAGCTTCTTCAGAGTGGCGACGATCCGGTCGAAGCACTGCCAGTTGCGCGCGGCCTTGCCGATGCCGCCGTAGACCACCAGCTCGTCGGGGCGCTCGGCCACCTCGGGATCGAGGTTGTTCATCAGCATGCGCAGCGGCGCCTCGGTGAGCCAGCTTTTGGCGGCGAGCTGCGTTCCCCGCGGCGCTCGCACTACGCGAGGGGTGCTCATTGCCAGACCTGCCGGGCGACGTCCATCATGACCTCCAGCTTGCGCCACTGCTCGTCTTCGGTGAGGAGGTTGCCCGCTATTCCCGAGGCAAAGCCGCACTGCGGGCTCAACGCGAGCTGTTCGAGCGGCAGGAATCGGGTCGCCTCGTTGATTCTGCGGATCAATTCCTGCGCGCTTTCGATAGCACCTTTTTTTGTCGTGATGAGGCCGAGAACGACGGTGACGCCTTTCGGCACGAAGCGCAAGGGCTCGAAGCCGCCGGCGCGCGCGGTGTCGTACTCGAGGAGCAGGCGGTCGAAGCGCAGGCCGCCGAAGAGGCGCTCGGCGATCGCGTCGTAGCTGCCTTCGCGATGCCACATGCTGGCGC
>DASYPG010000189.1:0-3571 GCA_036006885.1 Burkholderiales bacterium
CCAAGGGCGCGTGTCCGGCGATCCCTCCGCTTCCAGGCCGACAAGGTCGCGGATCGCGCGCTCGAGGCGGATCGCCGGCGGATGCAGGCGCCCGACCGAGGGAAATCGATTTCCTTCACAAGCCAACGTGACTACCTCGCACGTGTGCGATTGCATCAGTGCCATATGTGCGTATCCCGGCTCCGCCCACAGGCCGAGCAGGGACGCCTCGGCGGAGCGCAGCCGCACGCATGCCTGCTCCCAGGCTTCGCGGTCCACGGCCGAGCGCGTCCAGTTCATGTCATCCCAGCAGCCGCGCCACGTACTGGAACCAGGCGACGAAGGTCGGCGGCAGCCAGACGCCGGCCGTGAGCACCAGCGCGAGGTGCGCCGCCACCGGAACGAAGGAGGCCTTGGCCGGCTCGCGGCTGCCGTGCGGCTCGCCGAAGGCGAGGCCGTTCAGGCGCGCGAGCAGCGCCCCCAGCGCCACGAGCAGGCTCAGCCCCAGCACCACGGCGAGCGCCGGCTCGCGCGCGAAGGTCGAGCTGACGATCAGGAATTCGGTCATGAAGAGGCCCATGGGAGGAATGCCGGCGATCGCGACGACGCCGAGCGTAAGCCCCCATCCCAGCACAGGGTGCGACACCGTCAGGCCTCGGATGTCGGCCATGCGCTGCGTGCCCTTCGCCTGCGCGATGTGGCCGACGCAAAAGAAGATGGCCGACTTGGTGAGGCTGTGCAGCGTCATGTGCAGCAGGCCGGCGAAATTGGCGAGCGCGCCACCCATGCCGAAGGCGAAAGTGATGATGCCCATGTGCTCGATCGAGGAATAGGCGAACAGGCGCTTGATGTCCTGGCGGCGGTACAGCATGAAGGAGGCGAACAGGACCGAAAGCAGCCCGAGGGCCACCATCAGCGGCCCTGGAGCGAGCGCGCCCGGGTTGGCCGACATGACGATCTTGAAGCGCAGCACCGCGAACAGCGCCACGTTCAGCAGCAGCCCCGACAGCACGGCCGAGATCGGCGTCGGACCCTCGGCATGCGCGTCGGGCAGCCACGCGTGCAGCGGCACCAGCCCTACCTTGGTGCCGTAGCCGAGCAGGAGGAATACGAACGACAGGTTGAGCAGCGCCGGATCGAAGCCGGCGGCGTGCTCGACCAGCACGCTCCAGGCCATGGCGTCGAGACCCTCGCCCACGGTCGCGCGCGCGGCGAGATACACGAGGATCGTGCCGAACAGGGCGAGCGCAATGCCGACGCTGCCGAGCAGGAAGTACTTCCACGCCGCCTCCAGCGCGGCCGGCGTGCGGTAAATCCCGACCATCAGTACGGTAGTGAGCGTGGCGAGCTCCACCGCGACCCACATCAGGCCGACGTTGTTCGAGAGCAGCGCCAGGTTCATGCCGAACATGAGGACCTGGTACATCGCGTGGTAGAAGCGCAGGTAGGCGTGGGCCAGGCGGCCGATCTCGAGCTCGTGGGCGATGTAGCTCGCGCTGAACACGCTCGTAGTGAAGCCGACGAAGGTGCTGAGCACGATGAAGACCACGTTCAGGTCGTCGACGATCAGGAACGGCCCCGGGGGCGGCCGCTCGCCCAGAAGCGCAGCGGCGCAGAGGCAAGTCAGCAAGCACGCGGCCGCGTTGAGGCGGGCGCTGGTGCGGTCATCGGGCAGAGCCGCGAGCAGCGCGGCGGCGAGCGCGGGGATGACCAGCACGGCGGCGACGAATAGGGAGCCCCACCCGGTCACGGCTGCTCCCCGCGGTGCTCGTGCAGCACCTGGATGTCGACCGTCTCGAAGCGCTCGCGGATGCGGAACAGGAAAATGCCGATCACGATGAGCGCGATCAGGATCGAGAACGCCACGCTGATCTCCACCACCAGCGGCATGCCCTTCGCTCCGGTCGCGGCCAGGATCAGGCCGTTCTCGATCGACATGAAGCCGATCACCTGGCTGACCGCGTTGCGCCGCGAGATCATCATGAGCAGCCCGAGCAGGATGACCGACAGCGCGAATGCCAGGTCTTCGCGCGCCAGCGTTCCCGCTTGCGCGGTGATCGGCAGCATGACCATGACCGACAGTGCGACCAGGCCGATGCCGGCGAGCATGGTCTGCCCGGTGCCGACCACCGGCTCGATGGTGCGGTGGATACCGAGCCGCACGATGATGCGATGCAGGGCGAGCGGGATCACCAGCGCCTTGACGACGAGGGCGATTGCCGCGGTGATGTAGAGATGCGGCGCCTGCTGGATGTACGCCTGCCACGCCACCGAGAGCGAGACCACCAGCGCATGCAGCGCGAACATGTTGATGAGGCCCGTCATGCGGTCCTGGTAGAGCAGGATGAAGCTCGCGAGCACCAGGCCGCCGGCGAAAAGATGCGCGACGTCGAGCGCGATGGGGCTCATCAGGTCACCCTGGACACGAAGAGCAGCAGCGCCGCGAGGAAGCCCAGCATGAGCGCCGCGCCGAGAAAGTCGGACACGCGGAACACGCGCATCTTGGCGACGACGGTCTCGAATACCGCGAGCAGGAAGCCGGCGACGGCGAGCTTGACCCCATAGATGGCCAGCGCGGCTACGTACGCGGCCGGCCCCTGGCCCGACACCGCGATTCCCCAGGGGACGAACACGCACGCGATCACCGACACGTAGAGCAGGAGCTTCAGGTACGAAGCGATCTCGATCAGCGCCAGGTGCCGTCCCGAGTATTCGAGGATCATGGCCTCGTGCACCATCGTCAGCTCGAGGTGGGTGGTCGGGTTGTCGACCGGAATGCGCGCGTTCTCGGCGATCGCCACCATGGTGAGCCCGACCAGCGCCAGCGCGAGCGACACGCGCAGGCCGATTCCCGGGCCCTGCATCGCCGCGGCGATCGACGACAGCTGCGTAGAGCCGGCGAGCAGCGAAAGCGTGAACACCACCATCAGCATCGCCGGCTCCGCGAGCGAGGCGATCATCATTTCGCGGCTCGAGCCGATGCCGCCGAAGCTGGTGCCGACGTCTAGGCCCGCGAGCGCCAGCATGAAGCGGGCGCTGCCGAGCAGCGCGACGATGGCGATCATGTCGGCGGCGTAGCTGAAGACCAGGCCGGTGGCGAACGTGGGCACCAGCGCGGCCGCGACCCAGGTGGTGGCGAAGATGAGATAGGGCGCCACGCGGAAGACCCAGGAGGCGTTGTGCGCGAGCACCGCTTCCTTGCGCACCAGCCGCAGAAGATCGCGGTACGGCTGCGTGAGCGCAGGCCCGCGCTTGCGCAGAAGCCGCGCTTTCACCTTACGCACGTAGCCGGTGAGGAGCGGCGCCAGCGCCAGCACGACCAGCATCTGGCCAAGCTGCACCACGAGGTCGAGCGCTAGTGCCATACCGCGAGCACCATCAGCAGCACGACGAGCGCCCCGAAGACCAGCGTCAGGTAGGCGCGGATGGTCAGGAACTGCACCTTGTTGAGACGGTCGGCGGCGAACCCCACCAGCCTCGCCGTCGGCACGTACAGCAGGTCCCACGGCACGTCGTGCAGCCGGACATGCAGGCGCGCCGCCGCCGGGTCTCCCGGCGGGGGCATGCGGACCTCCTCGCTCGCGCGGAACAC
>DASYPG010000190.1:0-4593 GCA_036006885.1 Burkholderiales bacterium
ACGAAGATGCTGCACGTCCCCTTCAAGGGCAACGCGCCGGCGCTCACCGAAGTGATGGCCGGCCGCATCAGCTTCATGTTCTATCCGATGGTCGGCATCGCCGAGCAAGTGCAGCAGAAGCGCCTCAAGGTCATCGGCGTCAGCACCGAAAAGCGCCATCCCGACTACCCGAACGCGCCGACGATGTCCGAGAGCGGCTTTCCGGGATTCGAGCAATACACGCAAGGCCTCGGCGTAGTCGGCCCCGCGGGCTTGCCCACGGCCGTCGTCGGCCGGCTGAACGAAGCAATCCGCGCATCGCTCGCCAAGCGCGAGACCCGGGAGAAACTCAACAAGCTCGGCGCCATCACCGAAGGCGGCAGCACGCCCGCCGAGTTCCGCGCCTGGCTCGCGAAAGACCTCGAGCGCTGGGAGCGGGTGATCAAGGCGGCCGGCGTCAAGCCGGAATAGGCCGGGGGTTTAGGCGGCGGTGCAGCGATAGACAGCGAGGCTGCCGAGGACGTTCGGGAGCACGGTGACGGGCTTGCCGTCGTGCATGACGAGCTTCTCGCGGATGCGGATGCCGACGCGCCTGCAGAGGTCCTCGAAGTCGGTGATGGTGCAGTGGTGGACGTTGGGCGTCTCGTACCATTCGTAGGGGAGCGACTTGGACACGGGCATGTGGCCGAGGACGACCTGGAGGCGCGCATACCAGTGGCCGAAGTTCGGGAAGCTGACGATGGCCTCGCGGCCCACGCGCAGCATCTCGCGCAGGATGCCCTCGGTGTGGTGCACGGCCTGCAGCGTCTGCGACAGGATCACGTACTCGAAGGACTGGTCGGCGAAGAGCGAGAGGCCGCTCTCGAGATCCACCTGCAGCACGTTGACGTCGTTCGCCACGCAGGCGAGCACGCTGTCGTCGTCGATCTCGACGCCGTAGCCGGGCGCCTGGTTCGCCTGCCAGAGATAGCGCAGCAGCGAGCCGTCGCCGCAGCCGAGATCGAGCACGCGCGAGCCCGATTTGACCCAATGCGCGATGGCGGCGAAGTCGGGGCGCGCGGCGAGGAACGCCTGCTCGGCCGAGGTCATAGGTCGATGTTGGCGAAATAGGCGCGCAGGCCGCCGTGGTAGCGCGGGTCCTCGAGCAGGAACGCGTCGTGGCCGCCGGGCGCGTCGATCTCGAGGTAGGAGACGATGCGGCGGTTGTCGAGGAGCGCGCGCACGATCTCGCGCGAGCGCGGCGGTGGAAAGCGCCAGTCGGAGTTGAACGAGACCACCAGGAAGGCCGCCTTGGCGCGCGCGAGCGCCGCCGAAAGGTTGCCGCCGAAGTCGGCCGCCGGATCGAAGTAGTCGAGCGCCTTGGTGATGCGCAGATACGTGTTGGCGTCGAAGTAGGTGGAGAACTTGTCGCCCTGGTAGCGCAGGTAGGACTCGATCTCGAAGTCGACGTCGAAGTCGAAGCCGAGGCTTGCCCGGCGCAGCACGCGCCCGAACTTCTCGGACATGGCCTCGCCCGAGAGGTAGGTGATGTGGCCGATCATGCGCGCGATGCGCAGCCCGCGCGTGGGCACCACGCCTTTCTCGTAGTAGTGCCCGCCGTGGAAGTCCGGGTCGGTCATGATCGCCTGGCGCGCCACCTCGTTGAAGGCTATGTTCTGGGGGGTGAGCCGGGGCGCCGCGGCGATGACGAGCGAATGGCGCACGCGATCGGGATAGGACAGCGTCCACTGCAGCGCCTGCATCGCGCCAAGCGAGCCGCCGATCGCCGCTGCGAAGCGCTCGATTCCGAGGCGGTCGGCGAGGCGCGCCTGCGCCTCGACCCAGTCCTCCACCGTCACCACCGGAAAGTCCGCGCCCCAGGGTTTGCCAGTGGCGGGATTGAGCGAAGCCGGCCCGGTCGAGCCGAAGCAGCTCCCCAGGTAATTCGTGCCGACCACGAAGAAGCGCCGCGTATCGAGCGGCTTGCCCGGGCCGACGAGGTTGTCCCACCAGCCGACGTTGCCGCGCTCGTTCTCGTAGTACCCGGCGACATGGTGGGACGCGTTCAGCGCGTGGCAAACCAGCACCGCGTTGGAGCGCGCAGCGTTCAGCGTGCCGTAGGTCTCGTACGCGATGTCGTAGGAGGCCAGCTCGGCGCCGCTGCGCAGGCGGATCGGCGCGTCGAAATGCGCCTTGTGCGCGACAACCGGGCCGACGGAAGATGGATCGTGCGGAGCGTTCATGTCTCTTTAGCGGAATTTGTTGTGCGCCCGCAAGCTGACGCAAATCGGCGCAAAGCCGCGCGAAGTTAACCGGAGCGTTCCTCACTGTCAAGGAATCGAGGACAATGCTCGAAACGATGATTAAGTCTGTCGACCCCCGACCCATAGTCGGCCTCATGCTGGGCGACGTCACCGGCATCGGCGCCGAGATCGTGACGAAGATGCTCGCGGCGCAGGACTTCAACGCCCGCGCGCGCACCGTGCTCGTCGGAGATGCGCGCCATCTCGCGCTCGGCTGCCGACAGGCTGGCACTGAGGTCGCCTTCCATGGCGTCTCTTCCGTGGAAGCCATTGACTGGGCGCGCGGCGGCTATCCGCTGCTCGACCTCGGCAACCTCGATCCGGAGCGCTTTCCGCGCGGCGAGATCTCGCCCGAAGCCGGGCGGGTCGCCGGCGAGACGCTGAAGGCGATGACCGATCTCGCGCTCGCCGGAAAGCTCGACGCGGTGTGCTTCGCGCCGCTCAACAAGGCGGCGCTGCACCGCGGTGGCTGGAACTACCACGACGAGCACCAGATGTTCGCCGACTGGACGCGGCACAGCGGCTACTACAGCGAGATGAACGTGATCCCGGAGTTCTCGACCTTCCGCGTCACCTCGCACGTGAGCCTGCGCAAGGCGCTCGACCTCGTCACGCCCGAGCGGGTCGAGGAGGCGGTCCGCCTCGCGCATCGCACCATGCGCTCCATCGGCTTCGAGGCGCCGCGCATCGGCGTGGCGGCCCTGAATCCGCACGGCGGGGAGAACGGTCTCTTCGGCGACGAGGAGATCCGGATCATCCGGCCCACCGTGGAGCGCGTGCGCGCTTCCGGGATCGACTCTACGGGCCCGCTGCCTTCCGACACGATCTTCCTGCGGGCGCGCGCCGGGCATTTCGACGCGGTGGTGATGATGTATCACGACCAGGGGCAGATCGCGACCAAGCTGCTCGGCTTCCAGAAGGGCGTGACGGTCAGCGCGGGGATGAAGACCGTCTACGCCACGCCGGCCCACGGCACCGCCTTCGACATCGTGGGCAAGGGCCGCGCCGATCCGGGCGCCATGACGGCGGCTTTCGGCATGGCGGTCAAGCTCGCCGCCGCGAGGAGGACGGATGCATTCAGGTAAATCGCTAGTTGTCGCTGGCCTTGTCCTGATTTCTTCAAATACGGCAATCGCGGCCGAGCCGTATCCTGTGAGGCCGATCCGCATGATCGTCGGCTTCGCTCCGGGCGGCGGCACCGACCTCACGGCGCGGCCGGTGGCGCAGAAGCTGTCGGAGCTGCTGGGCCAGCAGGTGATCGTGGAGAACCGGCCCGGCGCTGCCGGGAACATCGCCACCGAGCAGGTCGCACGCGCGGCTCCGGACGGCTACACGCTCCTGATGGGCACCATCGCCGCGCTGGCGATCAATCCAAGCCTCTACGGCAACCTCAGGTTCGACCCGGAAACCGATCTCGCGCCGGTCATCCAGGTCGTCGACGCGACCAACGTGCTCGCGCTGCATCCTTCCGTGCCGGCGAACTCGGTGAAGGAGCTCATTGCGCTCGCCAGGGAGAAGTCGCTCTCGGCAGGCTCCTCCGGCGTCGGCGCCACCGGCCACCTCTCGATCGAGCTTTTCAACCTGATGGCCGGCGTGAAGCTCGTACACGTTCCATACAAGGGCGGCGGGCCGGCGATGAGCGATCTCCTCGGCGGCCAGGTGAATCTCATCTTCGCCACCACGGCGAGTTCCATCTCGCACCTCAAATCGGGACGCATCAAGGGAATCGCGGTAACCACGGCGAAGCGCTCGGCTTTGCTTCCGGATCTGCCGACGATCTCGGAAGCCGGACTTCCAGGCTTCGACGCCAACAACTGGTACGGCCTAGTGGTGCCGGCGAAGACCCCACGCGCCATCATCGACCAGCTCAACGCCGAGGTGACCAAGGTCCTCAACATGCCTGACGTCAAGGCCACGCTCTTCAACCAGGGCCTCGACCCCGCACCCGGCACGCCCGAGCAGTTCGGCGCCTATATCAAGTCCGAGCGCGTGAAGTGGGCAAGAGTGATCAAGGAGTCCGGCGCGAAGGCGGAGTGAGCTTCAGTCCGCCGCGCGGGCGGCTCCGCTTTCAACAAGCTGGCCGATCGCGGAATCGGACAGCCCTATTTCCTTAAGAACCTCTCGGGTGTGCTCGCCCAGGCGCGGCGCGTGGCGCCGGTACTCGGGCTGCGATTCGGACCATTCCGACGGCACCGCGAGGGTGCGGATGCGGCCCTCGCTCGGGTGCTCGCGCACGCTGAAGTAGCCGGTCGCGGCGAGGTGCGGGTCGGCGAGGATGTCCTCGATCGTGTTCATGCGCTGGACCGGGATGTCGGCGCGCTCGAGCGCCTCG
>DASYPG010000191.1:0-12233 GCA_036006885.1 Burkholderiales bacterium
TTCAAGGCGCCGGGCTACGTCGCCTTCATCGACGCCCTGCCGACCACGTCCACCAACAAGGTGCAGAAGGCGAAGCTCGCCGATTTCGCCTTCGACCCGGATCTTCGCTTCGACCTGCGCGGCCGCAAGCGGCGAACGCAATGAGGCAGCCTTACAACGGCGTGGTGCTCGCGGCGCCCGTCACCGTGCCTTACGTGCGCTACTCAATCCGCTCGGCGCACTGGTGGCTTACAAAAGCATTCACTGAATTATTAAGGGTCTCTTCTCTAAGAAAAGACGATATCGACGGCCTCACCGTCTCGAGCTTCACGCTCGCGCCCGATACCGCCATCGGCTTCACCCAGCACATCGGCCTTTCGCCGCGCTGGCTCGACCACGTGCCGCTCGGCGGCGCGAGCGGCGTCGTTGCCCTGAGGCGCGCGGCGCGCGCGGTGCAGGCGGGCGACGCCGAGGTCGTGGCCTGCCTCGCCGGCGACACGAACCACGTCGATTCCTTCCGGCTGACGCTGGCGAACTTCAGCCAGTTCGCGCGCGACGCGGTCTATCCCTACGGTGCGGGCGGTCCGAACGCGAGCTTCGCCTTCCTCACCGCGCACTACATGCGGCTGTTCGGCGCAACGCGCGACGACTTCGGCAAGCTGTGCGTGGCCCAGCGCGCCAATGCCCTCAAGTACTCGCACGCGCTCTTCAAGAAACCTTTGTCACTCGACGAATACCTGGACTCACGGCCGGTCGCCGATCCGTTGCACCTCTTCGACTGCGTCATGCCCTGCGCCGGCGCCGACGCTTTCTTGGTTCTATCCGAGAAACGCGCGCAGTCTCTCGGTCTCGCCTACGTAAGGCTTTTGGCCACCATCGAACGTCATAACGCCTTCAGCTCCGACCCGGTGCAGCTCCGCGCGGGTTGGGCGCTCGATCGCGACGAGCTCTACGCCCAGGCGGCCTGCTCGCCGAGCGACATCGATTTCGTGCAGGCCTACGACGACTATCCGGTCATCACGCTGATGCAGCTCGAGGACCTCGGCTTCTGCGGCAAGGGCGAAGGTCCGGCCTTCGTGCGCGCGCACCGCTTCACCTGGGACGGCGACTTTCCGCTCAATACAAGCGGCGGGCAGCTCTCGGCGGGACAAGCCGGCGCCGCGGGCGGCTTTCTGGGCATGGTGGAGGCGATCCGCCAGCTCACCGGCGAGGCGCGCGGGCGCCAGGTCGCCGATGCGAAGATCGGGCTCGTGAGCGGATTCGGCATGATCAACTACGATCGCGGCCTCGGGAGCGGCGCCGCGATCCTCGCTTCATGACCCCCAAGAAAAAGAACCCGGTTCTCAGGACCCGGCTGCCCACCCTGCCGCCGGCGGCGCGCAGCCGCGTCGCGCTCGGCCTCACCGCCGCCGCGGCGCTCGGCCGCTTCGAGCTGCAGCAGTGCCGCGACTGCGGCGCGGTGCAGTACCCGCCTCGAGAAGCTTGCCAGCGTTGCCTCTCTGTTCAATTGCTTTGGAAACCCCAGGCGCAGGAGGGGGAGCTTCTCGCGAGCACCGTCCTGCACCACAGCAACGACCTTTTCTTCCGCGAGCGGTTGCCGTGGCGCCTCGGCCTGGTCAAGCTGGGATGCGGCCCGACCGTGGTCGCCCATCTTCATGCCGACGTGCCGGCCGCGCCGGCGAGGCTGCGCGTCGCAGCGCGCCTCGACCGCGCCGGTCAGGCGGTGCTCGTGGGCTTACCCGACAAGGAGAACGTGAACATGGCCGAAGACCGCCAGTTGCGCGAATTCACCTGCGATGCGAAGCACCGCAAGGTGCTGGTCACCGACGGCAAGAGCGGCGTCGGCCAGGCGCTGGTCAAGGCGCTCGCCGCGGCCGGCGCCGAGCTCATCTGGGTCGGTCACGCCGAGCCCTGGAAGCGCTTCCCCGGATTCGAGGAATTGCAGAAGCTGCCCCAGGTGACCCTTGTGCCGCTCGATGTGACCGATTCGAACAACGTGCGCGAGGTTGCGGCCGAGATCGGCGCCAAGGTCGACATCCTGGTGAGCAACGCCGAGCTCCACCGCGCTCACGGCATCGCGAATCGCCATGGCGTGGAGACGGCGCGCGCCGAGATGGACGTCAACTACTTCGGCCTGCTGCGGCTCGCCCAGGAATTCGGCCCGGCGATGCGCGCACGCGGCGCCGACGGCCTCGCGAGCGCGGTGGCGTGGGTCAACCTGCTGTCGATCTACGCGCTCGCCAACTTCCCGGCGCACGGCACCTTTTCGGCCTCGAAAGCCGCGGCGCAGTCGCTCGCGCAGTGCCTGCGCGCCGAGATGCGCCCGGCGGGCGTTCGGGTCGTCAACGTGTACCCCGGGCCGATCGACGACGAGTGGAGCCAGCTCCTGCCGCCGCCCAAGCTCGCGCCGGCCGCCCTCGCGACGGCCATTGTCACGGCGCTGCGCGAAGGGGTCGAGGACCTCTACCCGGGCGACCTGGCGCAGGAGTGGCTCGAGCGCTGGCGCGACAATCCCAAGGCCCTCGAAAAGGAATTGTCCTCATGAGCGCGCTGGCGAGCTTCGTTCAAGCCTTCTCCGCCGGAAAGATCCGCGTCGTCGACCTGACGCAGACGCTCTCGCCCGAATTCCCGCACATCAGCCTGCCGCCCGAGATGGGCCAGGCGTGGCCGTTCCGGATCGAGGAGGTGTCGCGCTACGACGAGCGCGGGCCGGCCTGGTACTGGAACAACTTTTCCTGCGGCGAGCACACCGGCACGCATTTCGACGCCCCGATCCACTGGATCTCGGGCAAGGACCTGCCGCACAACGCCACCGACAGCATTCCGCCCGAGCGCTTCATCGGTCCGGCCTGCGTAGTCGATTGCTCGCGGGAATCGGCTTCCGACCCGGACTTTCTCTTGACGAAAAAAAAGATCCTGGCGTGGGAAAAGCAGCACGGCCGCATCCCGCCCAGGGCCTGGGTGCTGATGCGCACCGACTGGTCCAAGCGCGCCGATCCGGTCGCCTACCAGAACTACGACGAGACCGGCCAGCACACGCCCGGGCCGGACGTCGACGCGGTGAAATTTCTGGTCGAGGAGCGCGACCTCCTCGGCTTCGGCACCGAGTCGATCGGCACCGACGCGGGACAGGCGCAGCATCTCCGCCCGCCCTACCCTTGTCACTACTTCATGCACGGCGCCGGCCGCTACGGCCTGCAATGCCTCGCCAACCTCGACCAGCTCCCGCCGACCGGCGCGGTCGTGATCGCCGCACCCCTTAAGATCCGCAACGGCAGCGGTAGTCCTTTGCGCGCCATTGCACTCGTGGACACTGCATGACCCCCACAATCAGGGACAGACCACGTTTTCCCCTTGCTTCCCCTTCAAGGGGCCGCGGAGAAAAACGTGGTCTGTCCCTGATTTCCGCTTTTCGGACCGAGGTTCGACGATGAGCAAGCACAAGATCTGGTTCCAGGGCGCGACCGACAAGGTGCACATGGCGCCCTACATCGCCAAGCTGGAGGCGCATCTCAAGTCGATCCTCGAGGCGGAGTTCGAGGCGACGTTCCACACCACCACGCCGCCCGCCACGACCACGCACGCGATCACCGAGTTCCGCATCGCGCGCAATCTCATCCGCAACGCTGTCGAGGCCGAGAAGCAGGGCTACGCGGCGATGGCGATCACGCATTTCCAGGACGCGGGCCTGGCGGAGGTGAAGTCGGTCGTCGACATCCCGGTGCTCGGCCTGGGCGAGACCACGCTGTTCCATGCCTGCACGCTCGGGCGCAAGCTCGGCCTCGTCACTATCAATCCGGTATTCATCCCGTGGCACGAGGACCAGATGATCCGCTACGGCCTGCAGCAGCGCGTAGTCGGGGTGCGGGCGGTGGATGCGACGGTGAAAGATTTCATCGACGCCTTCGCCGATGAACGGGCGCTGCAGAAGCTGAAGCCGCTCTGGGAGCGCGAGTGCCGGGTGCTGCTCGACGCGGGCGCCGACGTCATCGTCCCGGCGGGGGGTCTGCCGATGATGCTCTTCGGCGGCACGGAGATGGACGGAGCGCCGGTCGTAAACGGAATTACGCTGATCGCCAAGAGCGCGGAGATGGCAGTCAAGCTGCGCCGGCTCGGCATGGCAAAGGTGAGCCGGCGCTCGAATTACGTGAAACCGCCCGAGAAAGCGCTCAGGGAGTTTCTGGAACAGGGATAGCATGGGAAAAATGCCGGCGACCCTTGCTCAAAAGCTCATCGCACGGGCGGCGGATCGCGGCGCGGTGACGCCGGGCGAGATCGTCACCTGCAAGGTGGACCTCGCCATGATCCACGACTCGAGCGGGCCGCGCCGGGTGAAGCCGATGCTCGAGCGCCTGGGCGCGAAGGTATGGGACCCGTCGAAGGTCGTCGTCATCACCGACCACTACGTCCCGGCCTACGACGAAGAGAGCCGCAAGATCATCCGCATCACGCGCGACTGGGTGCGCGAGGCCGGCATCGACAACTTCCACGACGAGCAGGGCATCTGCCACGTGGTGCTGCCCGAGCGCGGACACCTGAAGCCCGGCATGTTCGCGGTCGGCGGCGACAGCCATTCGCCGACCGGCGGCGCCTTTGCCGCGTACATGTTCGGCGTCGGCGCCACCGAGATCCTCGGCGTGCTGGTCACGGGCGAGATCTGGCTCAAGGTACCGCACACCATCGCCATGGAGTTCGACGGCGCTTTTGCGCCCGGCGTCTCGGCCAAAGATGCGATGCTCTTCCTCATCGGCCGCTTCGGCCTCGACGGCGGGCAGTACCAGGCAGTCGAGTACCGCGGCGCGGCGATCCGGGCGCTGCCGATGCAGGAGCGCATGACCTTGTGCAACATGGCCGCCGAGCTCGGTGCCCAGACCGGGTTGATTGCCTCGGATGAAGTGACCCGCGACTTCCTCAAACTTGAAAAATTCGAACTCTGGGAAAGCGACCCTAACGCCCCGCTTCTCGCGCACCACCGCTTCAACGGGAGCGAGCTCGCGCCCCAGGTGGCGGCGCCGCACAGCCCTTCCAACACCCGGCCGGTGACCGAATTCACCGAGGTCAGGCCGCAGCTTGCCTATATCGGTGCCTGCACCGGCGCCAAGCTCGAAGACCTGCGCATGGCGGCGCGGGTGTTGAAGGGAAGGAAATCGGCAATGCGACTTCTGGTCGCGCCGGCGAGCCTGCGCGACCAGAACGTCGCCCGGAACGAAGGAACGTTGCAGGTCCTGCTGGAGGCCGGGGCGGAGCTGCTTCCCAACGGCTGTGGCATCTGCGCCGGCTACGGCGAGCACCTGCTGCCCGAGAACATGGTGGCGATCTCGAGCACCGCGAGAAACTTCAAGGGCCGGATGGGCGCGCCGTCCTCGCAGGTGTATCTCGCTTCCCCGTACACGGTCGCCGCCACCGCCGCGGCCGGGCGCATCTGCGATCCGCGCGAGCTGCTGCGATGAGGGCCTGGGTGCTCGGCGACAACGTCGACACCGACGCAATCGCGCCGGGGCGCTATATGAAGTTCGGCATCGCCGAGATCGCGCCGCACTGCCTCGAAGGCGTGCTGCCCGAGTTCGCGCGCAGCGTGAAAGCGGGCGACGTCGTGGTCGGCGGCCGAAACTTCGGCGCCGGCTCATCGCGCGAGCAGGCGCCGGCGGCGCTCAAGCACCTCGGCGTCGCGGCGCTGGTGGCCGAATCGTTCGCCGGCCTGTTCTACCGCAACGCGCTCAACCTCGGCCTGCCCGCCGTGGTCTGTGCCGAAGCGAAGCGCATCCGCGACGGCGACATGCTTCGGGTTTCTTTCGAGCATGGCGAGATCGTGAATCTGGGTACCGGCGAAACGCTGAAGTGCGAGGCCATTCCCGCCCACCTCATGCAGATGGTGCGCGACGGGGGCCTGCTCGCGCACCTGGAGAAGCGCCTTGGCCGAAGCCGGTAAGAAGTACGACCTGCTCATCAGGAACGTGCGCGTCGTGCGGCCCGACGCCGGGGCCGTCGAGGACGCCGACATCGCCGTCACCGGCGGCAAATTCTCCGAGGTTCACCCCGGTCTTTCCCTGGGTGAAGCGAAGGCGGTCTACGACGGCAAAGGCCGGCTTGCGTTTCCCGGCGTGGTCGACGCGCACATGCACACCGGAATCTATTCCCCGCTCGCCGAGGACGCGGTGAGCGAGAGTCGCGCCGCGGCGCAGGGCGGCGTGACCACGAGCCTCAACTACTTCAGGACCGGCCAGTACTACCTGAACCGCGGCGGGCCCTACACGGCGTTCTTCCCAGAGGTGTTGAAGCTTTCCGAGGGTCGCTTCCACGTCGACTACGGCTACCACCTCGCGCCGATGGATCGCACGCAGATTTCTGAAATTGAAGACTTGATCGAAAAGCATGGCGTGAGCTCGTTCAAGATCTTCATGTTCTACGGCTCGCACGGCCTGCACGGGCGCTCCGACAGCCAGCGCGACTTCCTCATGATCGGCGAGGACGAGCGCTACGACTACGCGCACTTCGAGTTCGTGATGCGCGGGGTGCAGGCGGCGCGCGAGCGCTTCCCGGAGAAGGCGGCGCAGATCAGCCTGTCGCTGCATTGCGAGACCGCCGAGATCATGACCGCGTACAGCAGGATGGTGGAGAGCGAAGGGAGACTCTCGGGCCTTGCCGCCTACCACGCCGCGCGCCCGCCGCACTCCGAGGGCCTCGCGGTGTTCATCGCGTCGTACCTTGCGTCCGAAACGGCGCTCGCGAATATCAACCTGCTTCACCTGAGCTCCAGGAAGGCGCTCGAGGCGGCCCTGCAGATGCAGGCGCTCTTCCCGCACATCGACTTCCGCCGCGAAGTCACCATCGGCCATTTGATGTTGGATACCACCTCAAAAGCAGGCGTGCTCGCCAAAGTCAATCCGCCGATCCGGCCGCGCGAGGACGTGGAGTACCTGTGGCAGAAGCTCGCCGAAGGCGCGATCGACTGGGTGGTGAGCGACCACGCCTGCTGCCGCCACGAGACCAAGGCGGCGAAGAACGCCCTCGGTAACATCTGGCTCGCGAAGTCGGGCTTCGGCGGCACGGAATATCTCCTTCCGGCGCTGGTCTCGGAGGGCACTAGGAGGGGGTTGAGCTACAACCGTATCGCCGCCCTCACGAGCGCCAATCCTGCGCGGCGCTTCGGCGCCAACGCGAAAGGCGACATCGCCGAGGGCTTCGACGCCGACCTCGTGCTGGTCGACCCGGGCGAGACCTGGACGGTGCGTGCTGCCGGCTCGGAATCGAGGCAGGGCTACACGCCGTTCGAGGGCCTTGAGCTCTCGGCGCGGGTCAAGGCGACCTTTCTGCGCGGCGAGCTCGTCTGCGAGAACGGCAAGGTGCTCGGCCCGCCGCGAGGGCGCTACCTGCACCGGCCCACGGCCTAGGCGGCGTGCGGCAGCGTCAGGGTCGCGGCGAGCCCGCCTTCGGGCCGGTTCTTAAGGGTCAGCTCGCCGCCGTGAGCGCGAGCGATGTTGCGCGCGATGCCCAGGCCGAGGCCGAACCCGCCGGTCTCGCGGCTGCGCGAAGCCTCGCCGCGGTAGAACGGCTCGAATGCGCGCTCGAGCTGCGCTTCGGGAATGCCCGGTCCATCGTCCAGCACACGCAGGATGACGCGGTCGGCCTCCTCCGCTAGGTCGATCGTGGCGCGCGCGCCGTAGCGGATGGCGTTGTCCACCAGGTTCGTCAGGCAGCGGCGCATCGCGACCGGCCGCGCGGCAAGCGGCCGCGAAACGCGGCCCATGATCCGGACCTCCTTGGCCATGTCCTCGTAGTCGGCCTGGAGGCTTTCCACCAGCGCCATGAGATCGAGTCGCTTCACCGGCTCGGTATCGGTCGCGTCGCGCATGAATTCCAGCGTCTGCGTCACCATCTGCTCCATCTCGGCGAGGTCGCGGTCGAACTTCTCGCGCACGGCCTCGTCCTCGAGCATGTCCGTGCGCAGGCGCATGCGCGTGATGGGTGTCTTCAGGTCGTGCGACATCGCCGTGAGAACGCGGCTCCGTTCCGCCATGGAGTGCGCCAGCCGTTGCTGCATCGCATTGAACGAGCGCGCGGCACGCTGCACTTCGGCCGGCCCGGCTTCGGGAATCGGCGGCCGGTTGATGTTCTCGCCCAGCTTCTCGGCCGCGTCGGCGAGGACGGACAGCGGACCCGTCACCCAGCGCACCGCAATGAGCGAAAGCACGATCACGGTCGCGAGCAGTACGGCGAGGGTGAGCGCGAGGCGCAGCGTGGTCGTCGCCACCGGCGGCAGCACGCTCGAGTCGAATGTCACCAGGGTGCCGTCCTGCAGCGGGACCTGCACCGTGAAGGCCGGCGGTCCGAAGCCGCCCCTGCGAGGCCCGAAGCCGCGCTCACCATGTCCGTGCGGCCGATGTGCCCGCTCCACCACGGCGATCTTCGCGTCCTCGCCGAGCGTATAGCGCAGCACCGAGGCGAACATCGAGAAGTCCGCGTCGTCTTCGTCCGCGGGCAGGTCGAGCGGCGGCCGGTCGAGCGACACGGCGAGCGGCGGCCGGTTGAACACCGCGACGACGCGGCGGCGCTCGGCGCTCGGCAGCGAGTCGAGCAGCTTGACGATGTCGGAGATCTGCTGGGCGAGGCGCATGCCGCCGGCGCGGTAGAGGAGACGGTCGCGCTCGGTCTGGTTGATGTAGAGCGTGGCGAGCTGCGAGAGCACGAGCCCGGCGAGCAGCACCAGCACCAGGCGCCCGAACAGGCTTTTCGGCGCGAGGCGCATCAGCGCTCCATCGTCACCGGCGCGGCGAGCACGTAGCCCTGCCCGCGCACGGTCTTGATGATCCTCGGCTCGCCGCCGTCGTCGCCGAGGCGCTGCCGCAGGCGGCTCACGCGCAGGTCGATGGTGCGCTCGAAGGGCTCGCTCTCGCGGCCCTTGGCGAAGCTCATCAGCTGGTCGCGCGACAGGACCTGGCCAGGGTGGCTGAGGAGCACGCGCAGCAGCTGGAATTCCGCGCCGCTCAGCGGCGTCACCACGCCGTCGGCGGAGACGAGGTGGCGCGAGCGCACGTCGAGCGTCCAGCCGGCGAACCGGATGGAGGTCGCGTCGTCGGCACGCAGGTGCATCGGTAGCGCCCGGTACCGACGCAGCACGCTCTTCACCCGCGCGAGCAGCTCGCGTGCGCTGAAAGGCTTGGCAAGATAGTCGTCGGCGCCCATCTCGAGCCCGACGACGCGGTCGGTCTCCTCGCCGCGCGCGGTGAGCATGATGACCGGCGTATCGGACTCGGCGCGCAGCTTCCGGCACAGCGACAGGCCGTCCTGGCCGGGCAGCATCAGGTCGAGAACGATGAGGTCAACCTTGCCGCGCGCGAGCGCAGCCCACATGGCGTTGCCGTCGCCGACCGTGGTCGCCCGGTAGCCGTTCTTTCGCAGGTAGTCGCCGAGCAGCCTGCGGATCTCGGCGTCGTCGTCGACGACCAGCACATGGTCGCTCGTCTCCATGACCGCCTTTCTAGCCCATGGACGTAAACGTGGTCGGCAGATTTGTAACCCAGTGTATCAACCGTCTCCGGCGCAACGTGCGCTTACAAAGGGCCCCCGACTGGCTTGCGCGCGGATGCTGTAATGAGCCGTCGCTTTCGACAACATCACGGAGAGAACACATGAAGAGCTGGAGAAACATCGCAGTCGGAGTGGCAAGCGTCCTGGCGCTCGGCGCCGGGGTGGCCACGTTACCGGCCCACGGAGCAAGCTCCGAGGCGGGCTATGGACAAGGCCATTCTAGGGATCCGGTCGCGGCCGCCGACAAGAGGCTCGCGCGCCTCAAATCCGACCTGAAGATCACCGCAGCGCAGGAGCCGGCATGGGACGCGTATGCCCAGCAAATCAAGCAGCACGCGGGCGAGATGCAGGCGCTCCACAACACGATGCGCGACAGCGCCGCGGGAAATACCCGCCCGAGCGCGCCCGAGCGTGTCGAGCGGCAAGCGCAGTTCGCGAAGAAGCAGCAGGAGCACCTCGAGCGGCTCGCGGTCCTGACGAAAGACCTCTACGCCACGCTCACGCCGGAGCAGAAGACGCTCGCCGACCAGCGTCTCGGCGGCCGACGCCACTTCGCCATGGGCCATGGGGGCCATCACCAGTAGCAAACCAAGACGGCGTGCTGCCCGGAACACCGGGTAGCATGCCGCTTGAAAGGAGATCATCGAAACCCATGTCGAACAAGAGACTTTTCGCCCTGCTCTGCTCGGCCGCGGCGCTCACGTTGATGGCATCCGGTGCGCAAGCAACCGGCTTCGCGACCTGCGATTCCGGGCCGCGCGAGGGCTGGCAGGCGCAGGACAAGCTCGCCGCGATGCTGAAGGAGAAAGGCTGGCAGGTGCGGCGGATCAAGGAAGACGGCGGCTGCTACGAGGTCTATGCCCTCGACGACAAGGGCCAGCGCGCGGAGGTCTATTTCCACCCGCGCACGCTGGCGCCGGTGCCGCGCGGCGCGAAGGACCACAAGGGCTGATCGGCAGTGAAGGTGTGGGACCGATTCGTGCGCGTCGCGCACTGGTCCCTGGCCGCGTGCGTGCTCGCGGCCTGGCTCACCGCTGAAATGAAGCTCAAGTCGGCCGAACCGCTCCACGAGTGGCTCGGCTATGCGGCGCTCGGCGTGATCGCGCTGCGCTTCGCCTGGGGCTGGATCGGGTCCCGCTATGCCCGCTTCCGTCAATTCGTCGCCGGGCCCGCCCGGACGCTGGCCTATGCCAAAGCGCTGCTGCGCGGCGGCGAGCCGCGCTACATCGGGCACAACCCGCTCGGCGGCTGGATGATCGTCGCACTGCTCTCGACGGCCGCGCTCGCTTCATTGAGCGGGTGGCTCTCCATCACCGATCGCTTCTGGGGCGTGGAGTGGGTCCAGGAAGCGCATGAGGTGCTCGGCAACGCCGTGATTGCGCTCGCCGCTCTCCACGTCGCGGGGGTCGTTTACACGAGCTGGCGCCAGCGCGAGAACCTCGCCGCCGCCATGCTGAGCGGCGTCAAGCGACCGCCGGAGCCGCACGATGTCGCTTGATGGCGGCTTCGTCGGAGCAATCGGCAACACGCCGCTCATCCGGCTGCGGGCGGCCTCCGAGCTCACCGGCTGCGAGATCCTGGGCAAGGCCGAGTTCCTCAACCCCGGCGGCTCGGTCAAGGACCGCGCCGCGCTCTATATCATCCTCGACGCAGAAAGACGCGGGCTCCTCAAGCCAGGCGGCACGATCGTGGAAGGCACCGCCGGCAACACCGGCATCGGCCTCGCCCTGGTCGGCAACGCGCGCGGCTACAAGACGGTGATCGTGATCCCGGAAACGCAGAGCCAGGAGAAGAAGGACATGCTGCGCCTCTGCGGCGCCGATCTGCGCGAGGTGCCCCAAGTGCCGTACAAGGATCCGAACAACTACGTGCACGTATCGGAGCGCCTGGCGAACGAGCTCAACGCATTCTGGGCGAACCAATGGGACAACACCGCCAACCGCGAGGGCCACATCATCAGCACCGGGCCGGAGATCTGGGCGCAGACCAACGGCAAGCTCGACGGCTTCACCTGCGCCATCGGCACTGGCGGAACCCTGGCAGGGGTTGCGACTTATCTAAAGCAGAAAAGCAAAAACATTCGGATCGCGGTGGCGGACCCGCTCGGGGCCGCGATGTACAGCTGGTTCAAGCACGGTAGCCTCGAGTCCGACGGTTCGTCGATCACCGAGGGCATCGGCCAGGGACGAGTGACGAAGAACATCGAGGGCGCGCCGGTCGACGACGCCTATCGGATCCCCGATTCCGAAGCGCTGCCGATCGTCTTCGATCTCTTGAAAAACGAAGGCCTGTGCCTCGGCGGCTCGAGCGGCATCAACGTCGCGGGCGCGATCCGGCTTGCCAAGGACCTCGGCCCGGGCCACACGGTCGTCACGATCCTCGCCGACTCGGGGACGCGCTACCAGTCGAAGCTTTTCAACCCGCAATTCCTGAAGAGCAAGGGGCTACCCTCTCCCGACTGGTTGTGAACCGAGGTGTCAACTAAATCGGGGGAAGCTTGGCGTCGGTCACCAACGCGCTGTTAGCTGACAGCTCTGCGCCTAGTAGCACTCGCAGCTCCACGGTCCATCGTATTTACCCCCCGACGCCGGCGGGCACCAGGACCGCATGTCGCGCTGGATCCTCGAGCTGCAGCCGCGCCGCGGCTATTACCGAACGCTGGTGGCGATCGCCAACAAGAACGCGCGCATCGCCTGGGCGTTGCTCGCCAAGAACCAATCACTGCG
>DASYPG010000192.1:0-12743 GCA_036006885.1 Burkholderiales bacterium
GATCCAGACGATGAGCGCGGTATAGACCGCCGTGAGCAACAGCGAGCCGCCGGCGTACGCGAGCACGATCGAGCTGAACTTGAGGCCCAGGCCGGTGAGCGTCACTACGCCGACGATGATGCCGGCGCCGGCGCAGGTCGCAGCGACATTGAGCACCGCGGTCGAGCCCCCCTGCAGCGCTTTCAGGAGGCCCGAGTCGCGCAGTCCCCGCACCGCCGACACGCGCCGCTCGAAGAGCTCGTAGGGAATGAGCGTCGTGTCGCGTCGAAGAAAGCTCGTGGCGAGCGCGACCACCGTGGCCCAGAACACCGACAGCTCGGGCGAGAAGTTGAGCAGCATGAACGCGATGATCGAGACCAGCGAGAGGAAGTGAAACCAGTATTTCTTCGACAGCGTCCACGCCGATTCCACCTGCTCGAACACCGCCTGCTTCACGCCGAACTTGCGCACGTCGATCTCGACCATCAGGAACAGGGTCAGGTAGTACAGCAGCGTCGGAATGACGGCCATCAGCAGCACGTCGAGGTACGAGATTTTCAGGAACTCGGCGATGATGAAGGCGGCGGCGCCCAAGACTGGCGGCGAGATGATCGCGCCGAGGCCTCCCGCGGCGAGCAGCCCGCCCGCCTCCTCCTTGCTGTAGCCGACTTTCAGCAGCATCGGCGCGGCGACCGCGCCCAGCGTCACGGTCGTGGCGACGCCCGACCCGGACGGACCGCCGAGCAGGAACGAAGCGAGCGTGACCGTGCGCCCGGCGCCGGTGGGCTTGCCGCCCATGGCGGAGAACGAGAAATCGATGAAGAACTTCCCGGCGCCCGAGTACTGCAGGAAGGCGCCGTAGATCGTGAACAGGATGATGAGCGACGAAGACACCGCGATGGCGGTTCCGTAGATGCCTTCGAGGGTCATGTACATGTGGCCAACGAGGCGCGGGATCTCGTAGTCCTTGTGGGTCCAGGGCGCGGGCAGGACCTCGCCGAAGAACGCGTACAGCAGAAAGCAGGCGGTGACGGCCGGCAGGATCCAGCCGGTGGTGCGGCGCATCGCCTCGAGGATGAGCAGCACGAGGACCACGCCGAACGCGATGTCCCAGTCGTTCGGCAGGATCGAGCGGTCGAAGAAGTCGTCGCCGCCGGCGATGAGATACGCGGCCACCGCGATGCCCGCGAGGGCGAGCGCCCAGTCCCACCACATCACGCGGTGCCGGAAGCGCCGTGCCGCCGGGAAGATCAAAAAGGTCAGGAACAGCACGAAAGCGACGTGGATGGCGCGCAGGTGCTCCGGACGCACGATCGCATATGCGGTGTAGAGGTGAAACAGCGACATCGCCACCGCGACCACCGCGACGAACCCGGCGAGCGCTCCGGCGAGCTTGTTCTGCACGCCCTCTTCGCGCTCGATCATTTCCTCGGCGCGGGCGAGCGCTTCCTCGCTCACTTCCGCCGCGGGCCGGTGCAGCCGTTCGATTTCCTCGCTCATCGCTCCCCCTCGAAACTAAAAAGCCCCGCCAGCGCGCTGGTCGGGGCTCGCCGGGCCGCCGCAGCCTACTGCAGCTTGAGGCCCTTCTCGGCGAAATACTTCATCGCGCCGGGATGCCAGGGGATCGGCGACGCTTCCTTCTTCTGGTTCTCGAGCTTGATGTTTTCCGCCTCCTTGTGCACGCGGATCAGCTCGTCGCGCTTGTCGAAGATGGTCTTGACGATGTTGTAGGCGGTCTTGTCGTCCATCTTCTCGTGCGCCACCAGCAGGTTCATCACCGTGGCCTGCGCGTTGTCCCTTTCCATGCCCCTGTAAACATCCTTGCCGATGGTGTCCTTCACGTACAGGTCGCCGTACTTCTTGTTCATGGCAGGCACGAGGTCGGCGTGGTCGATCAACCTGATCCTGATGCCGGGCGTGCTGGCGAGATCCGTGACCGCCGCGGTCGGCAGGCCACCGACCCAGAAAAAGGCGTCGATCTTGCGATCCTTGAGCGCTGAGGCCGACTCCGCGACCCCGAGCCGCTCGCGCCGCATGTCCTTGTCCTTGTCGAGACCCGCGGCCTCGATGACGCGGAAGGCCATGACCTCGGTGGCGCTGCCGCCCGAGCCGGTCGACACGCGCTTGCCCTTGAGGTCGGCGATGCGGCGGATGCTGGTGCCGTCGAGCGTCACCACGTGCATGCGGTTCGGATAGAGGATCATCAGCGTGCGCACCGGGACGGGCTTGCCCTTGAACTTGTCCTCGCCCTTGTAGGCGTCGAGCGTGGCGTCGGACATGGTGAGCGCGATGTAAGGCTTGGCGGTTCCGATGAGCTGCAGGTTGGCGACCGAACCGCCGGTGACTTCGGCGGTGGCCTGCATGCCGTCGACGTACTTGGAGAGCACCGCGGCCATCCCTCCGCCAAGCGGGTAATAGACACCGCCGGTGCCGCCAGTGGCGATGGACAGGTTTTGCGCCTGCGCCGTCGCCGCAACCGCCGCGGCCAGCAAGGCAATACAACGAGCCAGAAACGTCATGGATTCCTCCTATGGTTTGATCTGGATATTACCGCACACCCAGCAGGCGCAAGGCCTCCGCCCTGCGCTGCTGCGCCGCATCCTTCACCCTCGCATACAGACTTTCGCCATGGCTATCCATGGCGACGAGCAGCGGGCCGAAGCCCCTGACGCGGAACTTCCACAGCGACTCCGGATTGAGGTCGTCCAGATCGACGTCTTCGATGGCCTCGACCCAGGTGGTCTCGAGCGCGGCGGTGCCGCCGATGATGGCGAGGTACACCCCGCCGAGGTCGCGGAACGCCTCGAGCGAGCCTTCCCTCAGGCCGCCCTTGCCGATGACGATGCGCACGCCGTATTGCTGCATGAGCGGCCGGGTGAAGCGCTCCATGCGATCGCTCGTGGTGGTGCCGACGCAGAGCGGCTCGTAGCCCGCGGGATTTCCGGGGCCGGGCTTCACTTTGCGCACGTTGGGCGCGGTGTGGATCACCGCGTGGCCGGCGAGGTCGAACCGGGTCTTGCGTCCGCGGTCGAACATGTGGATCTGGGTCGCGTCGCGGATGCCGAACAGCGTCCCACCCAGGGTGACGGTGTCGTTCACCCGCAGTTGCCTCACTGCATCCTCTGATACCGGCGTCGAGAAGTCGTAGTGCGCCATTTGAGCCGCCGTCAGCCGCCGAGCAGCGCTTTCTTGAGGTCGTCCTGGACCGGCTTGTCGCCGAGCCAGATCCGAAGCAGCGCGCGGTAGAACTCCTCGCCCTCGATCGGCCGGCCGGCGGGCTTGCCGTCGATCATCAACTGCGTCGCGCTTCCGTTCCAGTCGAGCGCGATGACCATGCCTTTCTTCGCTTCCTTGACCGCGGCCATCGTGTCGCCAAGCTCCTTGACGCGCGGCTCGAGCGCCTTCGCCTGCGCCTCGGTGTGGTTCTCCTTGATGCCCTCGGCGAGCGCATTGGTGAACTGCACCGCGCCGACATCGCGCAGCATGTGGATCTGCACGCGCTTCGGCCCGGGCTGGGAGACCGGATCGGCCTTGGGGTCGCGCACATACAGGCCGATCGCATAGACCTGAAAGAACACCCGTTTGCGCAGCCCTGCGCCGGTGAGGGACAGCTCGGCGTCGGCCACGCGCGCCTTGTCATCGATCTTCACTCCCGCCACTTCCGCAGCCGAGGCCGGTGTTGCAATGATCATGAAAAGAAGGACGGCAAGGTCTCTAAGGCTAAAACCCATACTCGACCCCCTTCGGACTGATTGTGGCGCGGGCGCGGCGCGCCGAATGGCATTGCATGTTCACCGCGACCGGGTTCATGGTGATGTGCGTCGCCGCGGTCTCCACGTGCACCGCGAACGCTGTGGAATCGCCGCCGAGCCCCTGCGGCCCGACCCCGAGCAGATTGACGGCGCGCGTGAGCTCGTGTTCCAGCTTCGCGCCCTCGGGGTCGTCGCAGCCGGTGCCCAGGCGCCGCGTCGCGGCGAGCTTGGCGAGGTGCAGGCACAGGTCGGCCGTGCCGCCCACGCCGACGCCGACGATCGTGGGCGGGCAGGTCTTGCCGCCGGCCTCGAGCACGCAGTCGACCACGAAGCTCTTGATGGCGTCGACGCCTTCGGCGGGCACCGCCATGCGCAGCCACGAGTTGTTCTCGGAGCCCGAGCCCTTCGGGATCATCTCGATCACGAGGTGCTCCTCGTTCGAGAAGTCGATGTTGATCATCGGGATGCCGCGCCCGGTCGAGGTGTGCTCGTTCACCCGCGTGGTCGGATGGACGATGGAAGAGCGAAACGAGTATTCGCGCGTGGAGCGAGCGCAGCCGCGCCGGATGGCCTCCTTGAGCTGAACGCCGTCGATCTCGACGCCGCGCCCGATCCACACGTTGTAGATCGGGATGCCGGTGTCCTGGCACAGGAGGTTGTCCGTGTCCTCGGCGACCGAGATGTTGCGGATCATGGTGCCGAGCATGCGCTTCGCGCCGGCGTCGGTCTCGCTTCTCGCGAGCGCGTCGAAGCCCTGCTTCACGTCGGGCGGCAGCATCTTGAGCGCCCGGATGTAGAGCTCTTTCGCCGCCTCCTCGACCTGGTTCGGATCGACTTTCACTGCACCTTGATGTTGCGCTCCTTGACGACCCGCGCCCAGAGCGCCGTCTCGTCCTTCATCGCCCTGGCCATCTCGGCGGGGGTGTTGCCCACCGGAGCGAGGCCCTGCACGTAGAGCCGAGCCCTGAGATCGGTCGCCTCGAGCGCCTTTTTCGTGTCTCGGTACACCTTGTCGATGATCGGGCGCGGCGTGCCGGTGGGTGCAACGATGCCGAACCAGCCCGTGTTCTCGAAGCCCGGAAGTGTCTGCGCCACCGGTGGAACGCGCGGGAGTTGCGGCGCTTCGGTCTTGCTGGTGACGCCGAGCGCGCGCACGCGGCCGGAGTTGATGTGGGGCAGCGTCGCTGCGACGTTGGTGACGGTGAACGCGATCTCGCCGCTCACCAGGCCGGCGAGCGCGGGCCCTTCTCCCTTGTAGGGCACGGCCACCGCGTCGACCTTGGCGGCGTTGAGGAAATTCTCCGCCGCGAGGTGCGTCTGCGAGCCGATGCCCGCGTGGCCGAAAGTGAGCTTGCCGGGATTGGCCCGCAGACCTTCGATCAGGTCCTTCACCGTCTTGTAGGGCGAGGCGGCAGGCACCGCGACCACCTGCGGGCCCGACACCACGTTCGTCACCGCGACAAAGTCTCGCTCGGGATCGTAGTTCAGCTTGGCGTAGACATGCTGGTTTGCGGTGACCACCGACCCTGACGGGAAAAACAGCGTATAGCCATCGGGCGCCGCGCGGGCCGCTTCGGCCGCGCCGACGCTGCCGCCGGCGCCGCCGCGATTTTCGATCACCACCTGCTGGCCCCAGATCTGGGTCAGCTTTTCTCCCAGGAGGCGGGCGGAGATGTCGGTCGCGCCGCCGGGCGGGAACGGCACGATGAATCGTACGGGCTTCTGCGGCCAGCTCTGAGCCGCGGCCCCGGTTGAGGCGAGCGCGAGCAGCGCGGCCCCGACAAGCTTCACCCACCCCATTGCCATCCTCCTCTGAAATTCATTCTACAGCGCCAAGGCGAGAGCAAGCCCTACGACGAGCGTGACCCCGGCGGCGGCCGCGGCCAGGGTCTTTTGGCGCTCGTGCCAGGGCAGAAACTCGAGCGCCAGCACCCTCAGCCCGCCGGCGAAATGCGCCGCCAGCGCGACCACGATGCCCCATTCCGCGAGCAGCACCGCCGGCTGGCGCGTCCAGGCGAGGAACGCGTCCAGCTCGAGCGCGGTTGACAGCGCCCAGAAGTGCAGCGGCAGGAAGAGCGCGAGCGCGATGCCCGAGACCCGGTGGACGATCGCGACCCAGTAGGACGACTCCTTCCTCACATGAACACCGCGAACACTGCGCGCATTCCCATCCACGCGAGAAGGCCTGCAAAGAGCGCCAAGGCAACATCGCGCGATGCGCCGCGCCAGCGCAGCCACTCGAGGAAAACCGCCCTCAGCCCGATGGGCGCGTGCACGCTCGCCGCGAGGACGAAGATCGAATAGAACGCGAGCCAGCCAACGTTTCCGCGCGTTCGGCCGAGGATCTCGGCTGCGGTCAGGCCCCCCTGCACCGCGTAGATGATCGTCGCAAGGTGGACCACAACGCAGACCGCGAGCACCGCCGCGCTCGCGCGCTGTGCAATCCAGAGCATCGTTTCTCCCCGTTGGGTCACAGCTCGCGCCTCACAACGGACTTCAAAATCTCTTGCTTCAATCCCGCGATGCTCGCCGTGGGTGACAGATGCTTCGGGCAGCGCTCGGTGCAGCTCATGTGGGTGTGGCAGCTATGGCAGCCGGCGTCTCCGGCCACCGAGCGCAGCCGCTCGAGCCTGGCGCCGTCGCGCTCGTCCTTCACCAGGGTCCAGGCGCGGTTGAGCGCCGCCGGGCCGAGGTAGTCGGGATTCCAGGCGACGACGTCGCAGGCGCTGTAGCACACCGCGCAGCCGATGCATTCGATACCGGCATCGGCCTGGACGCGGTCGGCCGAATCCGGCGTCACCGCGTGAAAATCATCATGCCTGCTTCGGCTCCCCGAGAACTGACCCTTGGCGCGCGCCCACTTTTCGAAGAAGTCGCTCATGTCGGTGACAAGGTCGCGAATGATTGGCAGGTTGCGCAACGGCGCAATCAAAAGAGACCCGTCGCGAACGACCCTATCGATGTGCGTGCGGCAGGTCCAGCGCGGCACGCCGTTCACCGTCATCGCGCACGAGCCGCACATCCCGACCCGGCAGGCGTAGCGGTACGCGAGCGTCGGGTCGAGCACGCGCTGGATGTAGGTGACGACGTCGAGGACGGTCTGGCTCGGGTGACGGGGAACGTCGAATTCCCGGAAGGCGCCGTCGGCGCCTCCTTTCCAGACCGAGACTCTCAAGCCGATTCGTACAACCGTGTCAGGACGAATTCGCGGTGACCCAGCGCCTCGGCGGCCGTGAGCCGGCCGTTGGCGGTACGCAACATGCACTCGAGGAGCCTGTCGCCGGCCTGATCTGGACTTAATTCTTTTCTTAACAAACCAGACACATCGACGTCGATGTGTTCTGCCATCGTCCTGACCGTCCGCGGATTCGCGCACAGCTTGATCACCGGGAGGATCGGGTTGCCGATGACGTTGCCCTGGCCGGTGGGGAAGAAGTGCACCACGTAGCCGGCGGCCGCGCACAGCGTCACCATCTCGGCGGCGGCGGAGGACGAGTCCATGAACCACAGACCCGGGCCGCTCGGCGCCTCGGCCTTGTCGAGGACGCCGTCGATCAGGCACTTGCGGCCGATCTTCTGGATGTTGCCGAGCGCCTTTTCCTCGATGGTCGTAAGTCCGCCTTCGATATTCCCTTTGGTCGGCTGAGAGTCCATCAGGTCGCTCGTCTTGTGCCGCTCGACGACCTGCTGATAACGATCGAACATGAACTGGAATTTCTTGCGCACTGCGTCGGTGCGGCAGCGCGCGGCGACGAGGTGCTCGCCGCCCGTGAGCTCGGTGGTCTCGCCGAATACCAGGGTCGCGCCGTGCGGGTAGAGCTTGTCGAAGGCGTTGCCGACGGTGGGATTGGCGCCGCAGCCGGAGGTGGTATCCGATTCGCCGCACTTGGTGGACACCCACAGGTCCTTCAGCGGCCGCTCTTCGCGGCGCAGCTCCGAGGCCCACTGCACGAACTCTTTCGCGGCCTTGGATGCCCTCATGATGGTGTCGTGGTCGCCGTGCTGCTCGATGCCGAAATAGGCGACCGGCTTGCCCGTGGCCGCGATCCCGTCCGCCACCTTCTTTGCCCAGCCGTTCTCGATGCAGATCACCACTACCGCGGCGACGTTGGGGTTCGCGCCCGTGCCGATCAGGGTGCGGAAGTGCAGGTCCAGGTCGGCGCCGAACTGCAGCCGCCCGTAAGGATGCGGCAGGGCCATCGTGCCCTTGATGCTGTTTTCGACCGCCTGCGCGGCGGCGTTGGAAAGATCGTCGACCGGCAGGATAAGGACGTGGTTGCGCACGCCGATGCGGCCGTTTTCCCGCTTGAATCCGAGGAAGGTGGAAGTCGAAAGATTCATGTCTACCAGCGCTTGGTTTTGACGTTATGCACGTGCAGATGCTCGCCCTTGCGGATCGGCTGCACCACTTTTCCGATGTCGACGCCGTACTTGATCACGGTGTCGCCCTCGCGGTAGTCGCGCAGCGCGAGCTTGTGCCCGATCGGGATGTCGTTGCGCGCGGTCAGCTTGATGTCCTTGTCGTCCTCCATGATCCAGCCGGCGAGCTCCTGCCCGGCCTTCACACCCTCGACCACGACGACACCGACGCCGTCGCCTTCCTCGTGAACAACGAAATGGATCATTGCGGGCTCCAAACCTGAACCCGGTATTCTAGTCACATGTTCGACCGCCGCCGCTTCCTGCAGACCCTCGGCGCTTTCGCCGTCTGCAGGAATCTGCACGCGCAGTCGTATCCGTTCTCGCTCGGGGTCGCCTCGGGCTACCCGTCGCCCTCGGGAATCGTGCTATGGACACGCCTGACCGGCGTCGATCCGGTCCCGGTGGCGGTGAAATGGGAGCTCGCCGCCGACGAAGGCTTCAAGTCGGTGGTGCGCTCGGGCGAGGCGCTCGCGCAGCCGGAGTGGCTGCATTCGGTCCACGTCGAGGTCGATGGCCTCGAGCCCGAACGCGGGTACTGGTACCGGTTCGCCGCCGGCGATGCACGAAGCCGCACCGGACGCACGCGCACCGCGCCGCCTTCCGGCAAGCTCGGCGGCCGCATGCGGTTCGCGTTCGCGTCCTGCCAGCAATACGAGCAAGGCTTCTTCGGGGCTTACCGCCATATCGTCGCCGACGATCCGGACCTCGTCGTGTTCCTCGGCGACTACATCTACGAATCGAGCTGGGGCCGCGACCACGTGCGCAGCCACGGCACGCCCGAGCCCTACACGCTCGAGGACTACCGTGCTCGCCACGCGCTCTATCGCAGCGATCCGGACCTGCAGGACGCGCATGCGGCCTGCCCTTGGATCTTCACCTGGGACGATCACGAAGTCGACAACGACTACGCCGACGACCGGCCCGAAGACGGCATGGACCGGGAATCGTTCCTGCTGCGGCGCGAAGCGGCGTACCGCGCCTACTACGAGCACATGCCGCTGCCGCCGCGCATGCAGCCGCAGGGCCCGCGCATGCAGATCTACACGCACCTCGACTGGGGCCCGCTCGCGCGCTTCCACGTGGTCGATTGCCGCCAATACCGCTCCTGGCATGCCTGCCCTCGTCCGGGCCGCCGCGGCGGCTCCAACACCGTGGATGTCGAGACCTGCACGCGCATCGGCGCGCCGGGGCGCACCATGCTCGGACGCCGGCAGGAGCGCTGGCTCGAGAGCGGGCTGGGCGACTCGCACGCGGCATGGAACGTCATCGTGCAGACCACCGCGATGGCGCAGTTCGACCAGAAGCCCGGCCCCGGCCGGCGCGCCTGGACCGATGGCTGGGACGGCTACCCCGCCGCCCGCGAGCGGCTCCTCGGCACCTTCAAGTCGAAGAACGTCGCGAACCCGGTGGTGATCGGCGGCGACGTGCATTGCTTCAACGTGTCGCAGCTCAAGCTCGACTTCGACGACCCGGCCGCACCGGTGATCGCGTCGGAATTCGTCGGCACCTCGATCACCTCGCAGGCCTGGTCTCAGGAGCGCATGAACCGGTACCTCCCGGACAACCCGCACATCCTTCTCGGCGAGAGCCGCTACCGCGGCTATGTCCGCGTCGACCTCACGCCGCAGCGCTGGACTTCCGACCTGCGAATCATGGAAACCGTGCAGCGGCGCGACGCCGTCTGCAGCACGCTCGCCACTTACGTCGTCGAAGACGGCAAGCCCGGCCCGGTGAAGGCGTAGAAACGTCTTTTGCTTACTTGCAGCGGATGTTGCCCTGCGAAAGATCCAAGGGCTTGGTGCAATCCTGCTCGCTGACCTTGCGGCCGGGATCGAGCTCGGGCACGGGCCTCGCCCAGAACCAGCCAGAAGGACCGGCGAAGGACGGCGATGGGCGCGTATCCATGTACCCCGCGTCGCCGGCCTCCACGAACGCGGCGAAGGCGAGCGCGCCTGCCACCGCCGCCGCGCCGCCGGTGCTCACCACGGTCACTGTTCCGGCGCTGGCCGGCGCGGCAACTGCTGCGGTCGAGTTGAAACTCGCGCCGACGATCGCGTTGGAGCAGCCATTCAGTCCGCAGAGCGCAACAATGACCGCCGCCGTTCTCATGGGCGCATTCTAGCCGCATGCCCGGTTCAGGCGGTCGCCGACCGCGCTCCATTCAGGCGCCTCGGGCGGGGCTTCGATGAGAATCTCATTGCAGCCCGCGGTGTCGAGCTCGCGCAGGGCGGCGTAGAGCTTCTGGGCGTAGGCGTGCGGATCGCGCGGCATGCGCAGCCAGTAGTCGACACGCTCGTCCGGCCGCGAGAAGGCGAGCACCGCCACTTTCTCCTTGAGGCGCGCG
Organism: Burkholderiales bacterium; assembly: GCA_036006885.1. GTDB lineage: Bacteria > Pseudomonadota > Gammaproteobacteria > Burkholderiales > SG8-39 > SCGC-AG-212-J23. Next base: position 10,498 of record DASYPG010000192.1, read on the forward strand.
ATCTCCTTGTCGAGGTCGTATGCCGGAACGAGGCGCGCCGGAGTGCGCGGCGCGTAGTGGCGCTCGAGACTCCCGGAATGGCGCGGCGATGCCGCGGTTTTTTCCAGCACTGAACCGCCCACAGCCTGTTCAAGTTGTCGTTTGGATATGCGGCCTGGACGAAGCAGCACCGGAGCGGCGCCGGAAAGGTCGACGATGGTGGATTCGATGCCGACGTCAGTCGGACCGCCTTCGAGCACCAGGTCGACGTCGCTGCCGAGGTCGGCGCGGACATGCGCGGCGGTGGTCGGCGATACGCGCCCGAAGCGGTTGGCCGAAGGCGCCGCGACGCCGCGCCCAAAGAGCTCGAGCAATTCGCGCGCGACCGGATGCGACGGGAGGCGGAGGCCGACGGTGTCCTGGCCGCCGGTGACGAAGTCCTGCGCTTTCTGCGAACGCTTGAGGACCAGCGTGAGCGGGCCCGGCCAGAATTTCGCCGCCAGCAGGCGCGCCGTGGCCGGGGTGTCGCGAGACCAGGAGAAGGCCTCGTCGGGGGAAGCGAAATGAACGATGACCGGGTGGTCGGCCGGGCGGCATTTCACGCGGAAGAGCCGCGCGACGGCCTCGGCGCTCGATGCATCGGCGCCCAGGCCGTACACGGTTTCGGTCGGGAAGGCGACCAGCCCGCCGCGGCCGAGAATTTCCGCGGCGCGCCGGACCTCGCGGCTCACAGCTTGAGCGGCGCGGCTTTGAGGACCGCTTCGGTCTGCTGCCGGCGGAAGTCGGTGAGTTTCTTGTTGAGATTTGGATCTGACAGGGCGAGGAGCGCGACGGCAAAGAGCGCGGCGTTGGCGGCGCCGGCATCGCCGATGGCGAAGGTCGCGACCGGGATGCCCTTGGGCATCTGCACCGTGGAAAGCAGCGAGTCCAGACCCTGGAGGTGCTCCGAAGGCATCGGCACGCCGAGCACCGGCAGCGTGGTGTGTGCGGCGACGACGCCCGCGAGATGCGCCGCGCCGCCGGCCGCGGCGATGATCGCCTTCATGCCGTTCTTCTGCGCATTCGAGGCCCACTCGGCCACGGCGTGCGGGGTGCGGTGCGCCGACATCGCCCTGGCCTCGTAGGGCACGCCGAACTCCTCGAGGGTCTTCGCGGCCGCCTTCATGGTTTCCCAGTCCGACGTCGATCCCATGACGATGCCGATCACGAGAGCGTCCTTCCGGTGAGACGCTGCAGCGCTTCGCGGTACTTGTCCGAGGTGCGGGCGATCACGTCCTCGGGCAGCTTCGGCGCCGGCGGCTCCTTGTTCCAGTCGAGCGTCTCGAGGTAGTCGCGCACGAACTGCTTGTCGTAGGAGGGCGGAGAGGCGCCGACGCGGTACGAATCCCTGGGCCAGAAGCGCGAGGAATCGGCCGTGAGGACCTCGTCGATCAAGATCAATTCGTTGTTTCCATCCAAGCCAAATTCGAACTTGGTGTCCGCAATGATGATCCCGCGCGAGGCGGCGTACTCGGAGGCTTCCTGGTAGAGGCGGATGCTGACTTCGCGCACCTTGCGCGCGAGCTCGCCTCCAATCAGCTTTTCCACCTGTTCAAAACTGATGTTCTCGTCGTGGCCTGACTCGGCCTTGGTCGCGGGCGTGAAGACCGGCTCGGGAAGCTTCTGCGCCTGCTGCAGTCCTTTCGGCAGCTCGATGCCGCAGATCTTGCCGCTTCGCTGGTAGTCCTTCCAGCCCGAGCCGATGATGTAGCCGCGCACCACCGCCTCGATCGGCAAGGGTTTCAGCTTCTTCACCACCACCGAGCGTCCGCGCACCTGCGCGCGCTCCTCGTCGGCGACCACCGACTCGGGGTCGATGCCGGTGAGCTGGTTAGGCACGATGTGGCCGAGGCGCTCGAACCAGAAGTTGGCCATCTCGTTCAACACCCGGCCCTTGTCCGGGATCGGATCGGACAGCACCACGTCGAACGCCGAGAGCCGGTCGCTCGTGACGATCAGCATCTTGTCCTTGCCGACGGCGTAGATGTCGCGCACCTTACCCTTGCCCAGGCGCGGCAGGCTCCTGATCTTCGATTCGTACAGCGTCATGCCGCCTGTCTCTCGAGCTCGCTCTTCCACTTGCCTTGCGCGGCCAGCGAATTCATGTGCGCGCGATGGTGGAAGGCCTTCTGCGCCGCCGCCACGTTGGCGGCCTGGCCTTTCCAGCTCTTGAGCGCCGGGTTCTGCAGCGCGCGCGAGTAGGAAAAGGTGAGCGGCCACGGCAGGCC
>DASYPG010000193.1:0-3788 GCA_036006885.1 Burkholderiales bacterium
GTGCTGACGTTCTTCTTCATCGCCCAGGGGCGCAGCTGGTGGTGCAGCGGCACGTAGTACGCCTGGTCGCGCGTGGCCATCAGCCCCTCGCGCAGCAGCGCGTCGCGAGCTTTGGGATCGCTGGTGATCTTGATTTCGTCGATGGTCTTGTCGAGCTTCGGGTCGCTGATCCGGCCGAGGTTGAAGCTGCCGTCGGCGCCTGCGGTCTTGGTGCGTACCAGCGACTGCAGGCTGTAGAGCGCGTCGAAGGTCGCCACGCCCCAGCCCAGCATGTAGGCGCTCGAGTCGAAGTTGAGGATCTTCGGGATGAAGTTGGCGAACGGCACGGCGTTCAGCTTCACGCGCAGGCCGGCCTTCGCCCACATCCCGACCAGGGCCTGGCAGATTTTCTCGTCGTTGACGTAGCGGTTGTTCGGGCAGTCCAGGGTGAACTCGAAGCCCTCGGGATAGCCCGCCTCGGCGAGCAGCTTCTTCGCTGCCGCCGGGTCGTATTTCGGGTAGACGTCGAGCTCCTTGGACCAGCCGTGCACGCTCGGCGCGACCATGATGCCCGCCGGGATCGACATTCCTCGCATGGTGACCCGCTTGATCGCCTCGCGGTCCACGGCCATGTTGAGCGCCTTGCGCACGCGGATGTCCTTGAAGGGATTCTTGCCCTTCACGTTCGAGTACTTGAGCTCGTCGTTGTGCTGGTCCATCGCGATGAAGATGGTGCGGTTCTCCTCGCCGTCGAGCACCTTGAGCTTCGGGTCCTTGCGCAGGCGCTCGACGTCCTGGACCGGCAGGTCGGTGACGAGGTCGACGTCGCCGGAGAGCAGCGCCGCGACGCGCGTGGCGTCGGACTTGATCGGGCTGTAAATGACGTCGGTGACGTTGCCCTCGATCTTGTCCCACCAGCTCTTGTTGAGCGCGAAGACGATCTGCTTGTCGGGCTCCCAGGACCTGACCAGGTAGGGTCCGGTGCCGTTGGTGTTGCGCGAGGCGTAGGTCTCTTCCTTCTTCGCGTAGTCCTGCACGTTCTGCGAGCGGTTCTTCTCCGCCCAGGACTTGCTCATGATGCGGAAGTCGACGATGTTGCGAAGAAGCACCGGGTTCGGTCCGCTGAGCAGGAAGTCGACGGTGTAGTCGTCGATCTTCTTCACTTCCTTGACGCCCGACACGTATATCTGCATCGTGCCCTGCGGCTGCTGGATGCGGCCGAAGGAAAACACCACGTCGTCGGCGGTGAACGGGCTGCCATCGTGGAACTTGACGCCCTGCCTCAGGTTGAAGCGCCACTGGGTCTCCGAGAGCTCCTTCCAGCTCGTCGCGAGGCAGGGCTCGACGCCGAAGGTCTTGGTGTAGCGCGTGAGGCCTTCGTAGGTGTGCTGCAGGATCGAGTTCGTGGTGGCGTGGTTCTGAGAGTGGGGGTCGAGCGACAGGATGTCGTTCTGCGCCGCCCAGCGCAGCTGCACCGCCTGTGCCGCTGAAAAAAATGCCAGGCAAAAACCGATTGCGAAAAGTTTTGCGGTCCTCATGTCGTCTCCCCAAGTGGCAATGCCTGCTCGACCAGCGCGGCGAGGTAGCCGGCGCCCAGCGGAATCACCTCGTCGTTGAAATCGAAGTTCGGGTGGTGCAGGAAGCAGCCGCCCGGACCGCCGCCTTGCCCCAGAAACACGTACGCCCCGGGGCGCGCCTGCAGCATGTATGAGAAGTCCTCGCCGCCCATGGTCGGCGTCGGATCGGTAATGACGTTGCCCTTGCCGAAGATGCGCTCGCCCACGGCCGCGGCGAACGCAGCTTCGCGGGCGCTGTTAACGGTGGCCGGATAGCCGCGCACGTATTCGATCTCGGCCGAGGCACCGAGCGCTTCGGCCATCTTGGTAGCGATCTCGCGCAGCCGCCGCTCGGCGAGCTCGCGGGTCTGTGGACGGAAGCTGCGCACCGTGCCTACGAGGCGCACCGTCTCCGGCACCACGTTGAACGCGCCGACCTGGCTCGTCTGCATCGAGCAGATACTCACCACGACCGCGTCGGTGGGTTCGACGTTGCGGCTCGCGATGGTCTGGAGCGCGGTGATGATCTGCGCCGCCGCGACCACCGGGTCGACGACGAGGTGCGGCATGGCGCCATGGCCGCCCACGCCGCGCACCGTGATCTGCACCTCGTCGGTCGCCGCCATCATCGGCCCGGTCCCCACGGCGATCTTGCCGGGCGCAAGGCCCGGCCAGTTGTGCAGCGCGTAGATCTCGTTCGCCGGAAACCTGTCGAACAGCCCCTCGCGCACCATGACCTGTCCGCCGCCGCCGCTTTCCTCGGCCGGCTGGAAGATGACGTAGGCGGTGCCGTCGAAGTCGCGTGTCTCGGCGAGATAGCGCGCCGCGCCCAGCAGCATCGTGGTGTGGCCGTCGTGGCCGCACGCATGCATGCGGCCTTCGTGGCGCGAGCGGTAGGGCACCGCGCCGGTCTCGTTGATGGGCAGGCAGTCCATATCCGCCCGTAGACCAACCGCTTTTCCACTCTTATTTTGTTTACCCTGGATCGCGCCGACGACACCCGTCCGCGCCAGGCCGCGGTGGACCTCGACGCCCCAGGCGGCGAGCTTCTCGGCCACCAGGTCCGAAGTGCGCGTCTCGGTGAAGGCGAGCTCGGGATGCGCGTGCAGGTCGTGGCGCACGAGCTTCAATTCGGCGTGATAGGCGCGAATACGGTCGACCGGGCTCGTCATATCGGGTGCACTCGCAGGCGGGGATCGACCGCATAGTAGAGGAGATCGACCGCCAGGTTGATGATGACGAAGAAAAGCGCGATCAGGCACAGGTACGCCGCCATCACCGGCACGTCGGCGAACTGCACCGCCTGGATGAAGAGCAGGCCCATGCCAGGCCACTGGAACACCGTCTCGGTGATGATGGCGAAGGCGATGATCGCGCCGAGCTGCAGCCCGGTGATGGTGATCACGGGCACGAGGGTGTTCTTCAGCGCGTGGCCGAAGTGCACCGCGCGGTCGGTGAGCCCGCGGGCACGCGCGAAGCGGATGTAGTCGGTGCGCAGCACCTCCAGCATCTCCGAGCGCACCAGGCGCTGGATCAGTGTCATCTGGAAGAGTCCCAGCGTGATGGCCGGCAGCACGAGCGACTTCAAGCCCGAGGCCGTGAGCAGGCCGGTGGTCCACCAGCCGATGGCGACCGTGTCGCCGCGGCCGAAGGAGGGCATCCAGCCGAGCTGCACCGAGAACACGAGGATCAGCAGGATGCCGATCAGGAACGTCGGCAGCGACACGCCAATCAGCGAAACCGCGAGCAAGACCTGCGACAGCCACGAGCGCCGCCGCAGGGCGGTGTAGACCCCCATCGGGATCCCGGCCGACAAGGCCAAGAGCGCGGCGACGAGCGAAAGCTCGAGCGTCGCCGGCAACCGCTCGACGATCAGCGTCGATACCGGCTGCACCTGCCGCAGGCTCAGGCCGAACTCGCCCCGCACCGCATTGGCGAGGAACTTCGCGTACTGCACGTAGAACGGCCGGTCGAGGCCGAGCATGCGCGTGATCTCCTCGCGATGCTCGTCCGTCGTGTCCTGTCCGAGCATGAACACCACCGGGTCGCCGACGAAGCGGAACAGCGAAAACGCGATCAGCCCGACCGCGAGCATCACGATCACGGCCTGGCCCAGGCGCCTCAGGACGAAAGCAAGCATCGGTTCGGGTTCCTGCGAGAATGTTACCAATGGTCTTCGCCGAGAAGCTGATCGCCTGGCAGCGTCGCCACGGCCGCCGCGACCTGCCGTGGCAGGGCACGACGGATCCCTAC
>DASYPG010000194.1:0-1740 GCA_036006885.1 Burkholderiales bacterium
GTCAGCACCGTGCACAAGGCCGACGACCGGCCGGAATCGCGCTTCGCTCGCGTCAATTGATACAGACGTAGCCGCGCCGGGTGTTGCTCAGAAAATTCTGGGACCACGACCTGGCGTGGAGCTTTCGCCGCTCCCGGGTCACGGTAGTGGCGGCGGCGCTGACGCTCGCTTGCGTCGGCGCGGCGCTCCTGTCGCCCTGGCTCGCGCCGCAGAACCCGTTCGACGCCGCGGCGCTGAATCTCAACGACGCCTTCAAGCCGCCGGTCTGGGAAGCGGGTGGCGACCCCGCCTATCTCCTCGGCACCGACAACCAGGGGCGCGACATCCTCTCCACGATCATGTACGGCGCGCGCGTGTCGCTTGGCGTCGGGCTTGCCTCGGTGCTGTTCTCAGTCCTGCTCGGGGTGTCGGCAGGTCTCGTGTCGGGCTACTTCGGCGGCCGGATCGACGCGGTGATGATGCGCATCGCCGACGTTCAGCTCTCCTTCCCCGCCATCCTCATCGCGCTGCTCATCGACGGCGTGGCGCGCGTCGCGCTGCCGAGCGATCGCCACGACAGCATCGCCATCCCGGTGCTGATCGTCGCCATCGGCCTGTCGAATTGGGTGAACTACGCGCGCACCGTACGCGGCTCGACGATGGTGGAGAAAGAGAAGGAGTACGTGCAGGCAGCACGCGTTATCGGACGGCGGCCGCTCGCCATCCTCGTCTGGCACGTGCTGCCGAACGTCCTCGGGCCGGTGCTGGTCATCGCCACCATCAACATCGCGGTCGCCATCATCACCGAGGCGACCCTCTCCTTCCTCGGCGTCGGCGTGCCGCCGACCGAGCCCTCGCTCGGCACGCTGATCCGCGTCGGCAACGAATTCCTCTACTCGGGCGAATGGTGGATCACGGTGTTTCCGGGCGCCGCCCTCGTCACGCTCGTGCTCTCGGTGAATCTGCTGGGCGACTGGCTGCGCGACGCGCTCAATCCGAGGTTGCGGTGATTCTCGAAATCAAAAACTTGCGCGTCGAATTCCCCACCCGACGGGAAACCCTCGTCGCGGTCGACGACGTCTCGCTCGAGATCGCTCCGGGCGAGGTGCTCGGCATGGTCGGCGAATCGGGCGCCGGCAAGACGCTCACCGGCCTTGCCGTGATCGGCCTGATCGAGCCGCCCGGTCGCATCGCCGCGGGCGAAGTGCGCCTCGAAGGCCGGCGCATCGACAACCTGCCGCACGAGGAGCTGCGCCGGCTGCGCGGGCGCCGGATCGGCGTGGTGTTCCAGGACCCGCTCACCTCGCTCAATCCGCTCTACACCATCGGCGCTCAGCTCGAGGAGACGATCCTCACCCATCTGCCGCTTTCCCGTGCCGGCGCGCGGGCGCGGGTGCTGGCGCTGCTGCGCGAGGTCGGCATCCCGGCGCCGGAGCTGCGCTTCGGGCACTATCCGCATCAATTCTCGGGCGGCATGCGCCAGCGCGTGGTGATCGCGCTCGCGCTCGCCGCCGAGCCGAGCCTGCTCATCGCCGACGAGCCCACCACCGCGCTCGACGTCTCGATCCAGGCCCAGATCATCGCGCTCCTCAAGCGCCTCGCGCGAGAGCGCGGGACCGCGGTCCTGCTGATCACGCACGACATGGGCGTCATCGCCGAGACCGCGCAGCGCGTCGCGGTGATGTACGCCGGCCGCCTGGTCGAGCTCGGCCCAGTGCGGGAGGTGATCCACTCGCCGCGCCACCCCTATACCGCCGGCCT
>DASYPG010000195.1:0-4270 GCA_036006885.1 Burkholderiales bacterium
GCCTGCGCGCTCGGCGGCATCGCGCTGGGGGTGTTCGGCTGGATCGGCAGCACCACGCTCGTGCTCGATCTCGCCGGCTCGCAGCGCGAGTATCCGGTGCGCGGGCGCAACTCGGGCCTGCTCGATTTTTCCGAGGCGGTCTGCGAGCGGCTGATGTCGCTGAAAAGATAGGCGCCGGTGGGGTACGCCGACCTGCGCGGATTCCTGGCGCAACTCGAAGGCGCGGGCGAGCTCAAGCGCATCGGCACCGAAGTTTCGCCGCGGCTCGAGATCACCGAGATCTCCGACCGGGTGCTGCGCGCCGGCGGGCCGGCGCTGCTGTTCGAGCGTCCCACCGGGCACCGCATCCCGGTGCTCGCGAACCTGTTCGGCAGCGTGCGGCGCATCGCTGCCGCCATGGGCGTGGCCGACGCCTCCGGGTTGCGCGAGATGGGCGAGCTTCTCGCATACCTCAAGGAGCCCGAGCCGCCGAAGGGCCTGCGCGATCTGTGGGACAAGTTTCCGCTCTTCCGGCAGGTCCTCAACATGGCGCCGCGCGTGCGCTCGGGCGGGCCCTGCCAGGAGACCGTGCTCGAGGGAAAGGAGGTCGACCTTGCGCGCCTCCCGGTGCAGACCTGCTGGCCCGGGGATGCCGGCCCGCTCATCACCTGGGGCCTCACCGTGACGCGCGGCCCGGCCAAGCCGCGCCAGAACCTCGGCATCTACCGTCAGCAGGTGCTCGGCCCCAACCGGGTGATCATGCGCTGGCTCGCGCACCGCGGCGGCGCGCTGGATTTTCAGGATCACCAGAAGGCGAACCCCGGCGGCGGGTTTCCGGTCGCCGTCGTGCTCGGGGCCGACCCCGCCACTACGCTCGCCGCGGTCACGCCGCTTCCCGATACGCTGAGCGAGTATCAATTCGCCGGGCTGCTCCGCGGCGCGCGCACCGAGCTCACGAAGTGCATCGGCAGCGAGCTGGAAGTTCCCGCCACCGCGGAGATGGTCCTGGAAGGAAGCATCAAGCAGGAGGATGTGACGGACGAAGGACCTTTCGGCGATCACACCGGCTACTACAACGAGGTCGAGCGCTTTCCGGTGATGACGGTGGAGCGCATCACCATGCGGCGCGACCCGATCTACCATTCCACCTATACCGGCAAGCCGCCCGACGAGCCGGCGATCCTCGGCATGGCGCTGAACGAGCTCTTCGTGCCGCTCCTCACCAAGCAGTTCCCGGAGATCCTGGATTTCTATCTGCCGCCGGAGGGCTGCTCCTACAGGCTCGCGGTCGTGCGCATGAAGAAGCAGTACCCGGGCCACGCGAAGCGCGTGATGTTCGGCGTGTGGAGCTTTCTGCGCCAGTTCATGTACACCAAGTTCATCGTGGTCTGCGACGAGGACATCGACGTGCGCGACTGGAAGGAGGTAGTCTGGGCGATCGCCACGCGGGTCGACCCGGCGCGCGACACCACCCTGGTCGAGAACACGCCGATCGACTATCTCGATTTCGCCAGCCCGGTCGCGGGGCTGGGCTCGAAGCTCGGCATCGACGCCACGAACAAGTGGCCCGGGGAAACCGCGCGCCGCTGGGGTCGCCCGATCGTCATGGACTCTGAGGTCCGCCGGAAGGTCGATTCGATCTGGCCGGAGCTCGGCCTGTAGCGGCGCCGCGGCCGCCCGCGCCTTCGTAGACCCACTCGAGCATGGCGTTCAACGCGGGCTCGCCCTCCGCGCTCGCGCGGGGATGATTGATGAGCATGACCACGAGATGGCGCTGCCCATGGCGGTCGAGCACGTATCCTGCGATGCAGCGCGCGTCCTGCAGCAGGCCGGTCTTGATATGCGCCTGGCCGGCGACGCCTGCGCCGAGCAGGCGCTTCTTCATCGTCCCGTCGGCGGCGACAACCGGCAGCGACGACACGAACTCCGGCATGACGGCGCTCTTCCAGGCCGCCTGCAGCACGGCCGCGATGGTGGCGGCGCTCGCACGCTCGAGGCGCGACAGCCCGGAGCCGTTCTCCATCACCAGCTCCGGCGCCTTGATGCCTCTTTGGACCAGAAGCTGTCTGATCGCAACCAGGGCGAGCTCCGGCCGCGCCGGCGCGCCTCCCATTTCGGCGGCCAGCGTGAGGTAGACCTGCCGCGCCATCACGTTGTTGGAGAACTTGTTGATGTCGCGCACGATCTCGGCGAGCGGCTCCGACTCGTGCACGTAGGTGAGACGCGCGGCCGGCGATGCCGAGCCTTGCCGCACCACGCCGGCCCAGGTTCCGCCCATCTCGGCCCAAAGCTGCTTGACCATCGCGGCGACGTACTCCTGCGGCTCGTAGAGCGCGACATTGAGTTCCTTCTCGCCGCACGAAAGCGGATAGGCGCCGGTAAATGACGCGCGCGGCGGCTTCGAGCGGAAATCGGCCTGGATCAGGCTGCGGAAGGCCTTGCCCTCGGGGCAGCCTCCTTCCGCGAGCTTGAGCGAATTGACGAGCTCGAGCCCCGGCAGGGCCGGCTCAGCAAAGACGCGCACGCCGGTGTCGGAGGGCAGGAAGGAAAAGCGCAGCGACTTGAAGTTGACGAGCAGGGCGTCCGGGGCGACGTTGTACGGCCTGAAGGCGTCGTCGTCGATGCGCCCGTCGGCCACCGGGCCGAAGTACGATCGGTCGAGCACGAGATCGCCGCGGATATCCCGCAGCCCGCGCCCTCGCAGGGCTCGCAACAGCATCCAGAAGCTTTCCAGGTTCAGCTTGGGATCGCCGTAGCCCTTGAGCACGACGTCGTTACCGTCGATGTAGGCCTCGGTCTTCCAGCGATAGGCGGGTCCGAGCAGCTCTAGGGCGGAGTAGGTGGTTACGAGCTTCATCACCGAGGCCGGGTTCATGCTGTCCCGGGCCTCGTGGACGAGCTCCGATCGCCCGCTGCTGACCTCCTGCACCACCGCGCCGACGCTGGAGGTCGGGATCCCTGCTGTCTTGAGGGCTCGCAGCACGGGCTGCGGCAACTCGCCCCAGGCGCTCCAAGGAGAAACGAGCAGAAAAAGGACGGCGAATGTCTTGAAAACCCTGGCCATCGTCACTATCATTAGCACTCGTCCGGACTGAGTGCTAGCAGGAGGGCTGAAGTCCCGGTTATCCCGGCTGCGGGAGGTAAGTCCATCCCTAAGCCATTGTAATACATCGTTTTTCTCTTTTTGATTTTGGGAGATCGCATGAAAATCCGTCCGCTGCATGACCGCGTGATCGTCAAGCGCATTGAGGAAGAGCGCAAGTCCGCCGGGGGCATCGTCATTCCCGACACCGCCGCCGAGAAACCCGACCAGGGCGAGATCGTCGCCGTAGGCAAGGGCAAGAAAGACGACCAGGGCAAGCTCATTCCGATCGACGTGAAGGTCGGGGACCGTGTGCTCTTCGGCAAGTACTCGGGCCAGACCGTCAAGGTCAAGGGCGACGAGCTCCTCGTGATGCGCGAGGAAGACATCATGGGCGTAATCGAGGGTTCCTAATCCCAAGGCGCGCAAGCGCAATTCTTCAAAGATAGACATACAGGAGAAAGAAACAATGCCTGCCAAGGAAGTACGTTTTCACGAAGGCGCGCGCGTCAAGATGGTTCATGGCCTGAACATCCTGGCCGACGCCGTCAAAGTGACGCTGGGGCCCAAGGGCCGCAACGTCGTGCTCGAGCGCTCGTTCGGCGCCCCGACCGTCACCAAGGACGGCGTCTCGGTCGCCAAGGAGATCGAGCTGAAGGACAAATTCGAGAACATGGGCGCACAGATGGTTAAGGAAGTGGCGTCCAAGACCTCCGACGTCGCCGGCGACGGCACCACCACCGCGACGGTTCTGGCGCAAGCCATCGTCCGCGAGGGCATGAAGTTCGTCGCCTCGGGCATGAACCCGATGGACCTCAAGCGCGGCATCGACAAGGCCGTGATCGCGGTCACCGAGGAGCTGAAGAAGATCTCGAAGCCCTGCTCGAGCTCCAAGGAGATCGCGCAGGTCGGCTCGATCTCGGCCAACGCCGACGCCAACATCGGCAAGATCATCTCCGACGCGATGGACAAGGTCGGCAAGGAAGGCGTGATCACGGTCGAGGACGGCAAGTCGCTCGACAACGAGCTTGAGCTGGTCGAAGGGATGCAGTTCGACCGCGGCTACCTCTCGCCGTATTTCATCAACAACCCCGAGAAGCAGATCGCGGTGCTCGAGGACCCGTACATCCTGCTGTACGACAAGAAGATCTCGTCGATCCGCGAGCTGCTGCCGATCCTCGAGCAGGTCGCCAAGGCCGGCAAGCCGCT
>DASYPG010000196.1:0-2573 GCA_036006885.1 Burkholderiales bacterium
TTGTCGTCGAGCTCGCCTTCGCGCAGCCTCTTCCTGAACTTCTGGCGCGTCGCACTCTCTTCCTCGTTGCCCTTGAAGCCCACCAGCACGTCGAGGATGCGGTCCTCGGCCGCGTCCTCGGCGCGCGCGCGCACCCTTTTCACCGCCTGCTCGCGCGTCTGCTTGACGCTGATCTCGACCAGGTCGCGCACGATGGTGTCGACGTCGCGGCCGACGTAGCCGACCTCGGTGAACTTGGTCGCCTCGACCTTGATGAACGGCGCGTCGGCGAGCCGCGCGAGGCGCCGCGCGATCTCGGTCTTGCCCACGCCCGTGGGCCCGATCATCAGGATGTTCTTGGGCGTGATCTCCTGGCGCAGCGGCTCGGCAACCTGCTGCCGGCGCCAGCGGTTGCGCAGCGCGATCGCCACCGCGCGCTTTGCCTTCCCCTGCCCGACGATGTACTTGTCGAGCTCGTGCACGATCTCCTGCGGCGTCATGACGCTGATGAGGCCGCTCACCCGAGCACCTCGATGGTGCGGTTCTGGTTGGTGTAGATGCAGATATCACCCGCTATGGCGAGCGACTTATCCACTATTTCTCTTACTGATAAATCGGAGTTCTCAAGAAGGGCCCGTGCGGCCGCCTGTGCATACGGCCCGCCCGAGCCAATGGCGAGGATGCCGTGCTCGGGCTCGAGCACGTCGCCCATGCCGGTGATGATCAGCGATTTCTCCTTGTCCGCCACCGCGAGCATCGCTTCCAGGCGCCGCAGGATCCGGTCGGTGCGCCAGTCTTTGGCGAGCTCGACCGCCGAGCGCATGAGGTTTCCCTGGTGCTTGTCGAGCTTCGCCTCGAAACGCTCGAAGAGGGTGAAGGCGTCGGCCGTGCCGCCGGCGAAGCCGGCGAGGATGCGGTCCTGGTGGAGCCGGCGCACCTTGCGCGCGCCGCCCTTCAGCACCACCTGGCCGAGCGTCACCTGGCCGTCGCCGCCGAGCGCGACCGAGGCGCCGCGACGAACGGAAAGGATGGTCGTGCCGTGCAGTTGTTCCATGGGATGAACGCTAGGTGGGGGCTTGCGGCCGCAAGATCAAGAATAGCGCAAAGCCCATGACGAACATGGCGCAGACAATCAGCGGCCCCGGCGGCAGGTCGGAAAAGAGCGAAATGCCGAGCCCGACCGCATAGCCGATGGCGCCAAGCAAGTAGCAGACCGCGAGCCGTCCTGTTACGAGCCTCCGGGTAGCGAGGGCCGGTACGATGAGCGTGGTAAAGACGAGGTACACGCCGACGAGCTGCACCGAGGCGGTCACGGCGCAGGCGAAGAGCAGGTAGAACCCGGCGCGGCCGATGCGCTCGCCGAAGCCAAACCATGCGCCGAGGATGACGGCGTAGAGGAGCGCCACCAGCCCGAGCCGGGCGGGGTCGGCCCACAGGATCTGCCCGACGAGGAGATCCTTGAGGTTCTCTGCGCCGTGCGGGTTGGTTGCGAGCAGCAGGATGGCGGCGTTCGCCGCGACGATGAAGCTCACTCCGATCACCGCCTCCTGGACCTCGGGCCAGCGCTTGTCGGTCCAGTTGAGAAGGAGCGACCCGCCCAGCGCGGCGCCCAGCGCCGCGATCTGAACCGCGGCGCCCTGCGGCTCGAAGCCGAACCGGTCGGCGACGATCACGCCGAGGCCGGCGATCTGCGCCACCGCAAGGTCGATGAACACGATGCCGCGCTTCAGCACCTGGATGCCGAGCGGCACGTGCGTCGCGGTGACGAGCAGCCCCGCGAGCAGCGCCGGCCAGACAATGTTGAAAGCGGCGGTATCGAAAGTCATTGCAGCGGCGCGAGCAGCCGGGCGAGAAGATCGTCGAAGTAGCCGAAGAGGTCCTTCGCGCGATCCGATCCGCCGACGGTAAAGGGCAGCATCACGCTGGGGATGCCGGTGCGCTGCGAGAGGAACTGCGCCGCCTTCGGATCGTTGTAGGAAGAGTAGACGATCATCTTTGCCGGCGAGCGCTTCATCTGCTCGACCAGGCCAGCCAGGTGCGAAGTCGTCGGCGGAATTCCGGGCTTCGGCTCCAGGTCGCCGACCTCACGCATGCCGAGCCAGTTGATCAGGTAGCTGAAGTCCTTGTGGTGCGGCACCAGCGGCACGCCCTTCAGCGGCGCGGCCTGCTTTTCCCAGCGCGCGATCGCCTCCGCCCAGCGCTTGTCGAACGAATCGGCGCGCGACCGATATGTGGCGGTGTTGGCGGCGTCGAGCTGCCCCAGCCGTTCGGCGAGAACCTTGGCGACCCTGGCGATGTTGCGTGGATCGGTATGGATGTGCGGATTGCCGCCGGGATGCACGTCGCCCATAGACCGGTCGACTGTGCTCGGCACTTCGAGCTTCAGCACGTAGCGCGAAGCTTCGAGATAGCCGGGCGATCCGGGCTGCACGCGGCTGTTGCCCGACTGCGTAAGCAGCAGCGGCAGCCAGCCGATCTCCAGCTCCGAGCCCGAGCAGACTACGAGGTCGGCGGCGCGCATGCGCGCGATCAGGCTCGGCCGCGCCTCGATGTGGTGCGGATCCTGGCGCGCGGTCGTCGCCGAAACGACGCTC
>DASYPG010000197.1:0-2507 GCA_036006885.1 Burkholderiales bacterium
AAGGCGCCTCGCCGCGCGACGGCCATCAATGCCGCCGTCATCGCCAGAGCCGCGAGCGTCATTGCCAACGGGAGGCCGGTCTGACCAAAAAAGAGCTGACTGACGACCGCAACGCCGAGCGCCGCCAGGGCCGCGAGCGCCACGACGTTGAAAAGCCGCGCCTGCACGCTGCGCTCGGCGTCCTCGGGATACTCCGGGGCGGCCAGTACATGCCTCAGCGACGCTGCCACTCGCCCTCCCGTGGCCGGCATTGGATTTTCAGTCTAGCAGAAGGCGCGTTGCGATATGCTCGCCCTCGGGCGTAGCATGTCCCGGCCCTTAGAGGAGGCGCAATGAAAGTCCTGTTCGCCGCGGCAATCCTGTCCGGCGCCAGCGCGGCGTACGCGCAATCGCTGGACGATCTGAAAAACGACGGCCGCAACACCGACAACATCCTGACCTACGGGATGGGGTACCACCAGCAACGCTATAGCCGGCTCAGCCAGATCGACCGCAAGAACGTGCGCCGCCTGGTCCCGGTGTGGAACCTGAGCCTCGACAACAACTGGGGCGAGCAGGCGCAGCCCATCGTCTACGACGGCGTGATGTATGTGACGAACGCGCGCCACACGGTGGCGATCGACGTTGCGACCGGAAAGCAGATCTGGAAGCACACCCTCGAGTGGCCGCCCGAGACGCCGCGGGTGGTGTGCTGCGGTGTGTCGAACAAGGGCGCCGCGATCTACAACGGGCGCGTCTACCGCACCACCCTCGACGCGCATGTGATCGCGCTCAACGCGAAGGACGGCAAGGAGCTCTGGAAGACCAAGATCGCGGAGTGGAAGGACGGCGTGTCGCTCACGCTCGCGCCGCTCATCGCGAACGGCGTCCTGGTGATCGGCAACTCGGGCGCCGAGTACGGCGTGCGCGGCTTCATCGACGGCATCGACCCGGAAACCGGCAAGCGCTTGTGGCGCCGCTACACCATCCCGGCGCCCGGCGAGAAGGGCAACGAAACCTGGCCGCAGGGCACCAACGCCTGGGAAGTCGGCGGCGGCTCGGCGTGGATCACCGGCTCCTACGATCCGCAGCTCGACCTCATGTACTGGGGAACGGGCAACCCGGCGCCGTGGGCGTCGCAGTCGCGGCCGGGAGACAACCTCTACACCTCGTCGGTCCTCGCGATGCGGCCCAAGACCGGCGAGATCGTCTGGCACTACCAGTTCACCCCGAACGACGCCTACGACTACGACGCCTGCTGGGAGCTCATCAACGCCGACATCAAGATCGACGGGCGTGACCGCAAGGTGCTCATGCAGCTCAACCGCAACGGCTTCGTCTACGTGCTCGACCGCGCGAGCGGCAGCCTGATCTCGGCGCGGCCCTATGCCAAGGTGAACTGGGCGAGCCACGTCGACCCGGACACCGGGCGGCCGGTCGAGAGCGACGTCGCGAAGAGCATCCGCGCCGGCAACCCGACCGAGATGTGGCCTTCGACGCGCGGCGGCAAGAACTGGATGCACGCCTCGTTCAATCCGCAGACCGGCCTTCTGTATGCGGCCACGCTGCACGAAGGGCGCATGTACAAGCACCTCGAGACCAAGCCGCACGTCGTCGGCCAGCGCTACATGTTCATCGAGAACCTGCCGCTGCCGCGCGCGGCCGATGAGCCGATCGGCCACATCGACGCGATCGACCCGCTCACCGGCGAGAAGAAATGGCGCGTGCCGCTCACGGACTTCCAGGTCTGGTCGGCGACGCTCTCGACCGGCGGAGCGCTCGTGTTCACCGGCAAGGAAACGGGGGAGTTCATCGCGCTCGACGCCGATACCGGCAAGCAGCTCTGGCAGTTCCAGACCGGCTCGGGAATCAACGCGATGCCGGTGACCTACACGCACAAGGGCCGTCAGTACGTCACCGTCCTCTCGGGCATCGGCGGCCTGTACTGGAACATCGCGCGCGAGCAGCTGCAGAATGTGCCGCAAGGCGGCTCGGTCTGGACGTTTGCTCTGATGCCGGATTGATGAAGGCTTTCGGCGCCGCCTTCGCCCTCTCTCTTGCTTTCTCCGCCTTCGGCCAAGAGGCCCAGCGGGCAACGCTGGGTGCCGAGATCTACGAGCGCAATTGCTCGGCGTGCCACGGCGCGCGCATGCTCGACCCGCAGGGTGCCTTCGACCTGAGGAAGTTTCCGCGCACAGAGCGCGAGCGCTTCATCAACTCGGTGACCAAGGGCAAGAACCAGATGCCGCCGTGGGGCGACCTGCTCAAGCCTGAGGAGATCGAGGCGTTGTGGCTCTACGTCGTCTCCGGAGCGCCCGGCTAGAGACCGCCGTCAAACGGTTGCGCGCTGCTCGGCGAGCCTAATGTGTGGTTCTTCGATCCCATGTATAAATGCCGGGACGCATGAAGCTTCTGACGCTTGTTTTCAGCCTGGCGCTCGCCACCGCGGCGTTTGCACAGACCCTTCCCCTGCAGTCTTTCCCCGCCAGGCCGGTCCGTATCGTCGTGCCCTTTCCGCCCGGGGGCGG
>DASYPG010000198.1:0-2580 GCA_036006885.1 Burkholderiales bacterium
GTAGCCGCAGATGCGCGCGAAGAGCGCCTCGCGGTCCGGCATGTAGATCATCACCTGGAGGCCTTCGCCGAAGGGCGCGAGCCGCGCCTTGACCACGGGCTGGGCGGCGCCGACGCGATAGTGAAGGCTGCGGGTGTGCCACGCGATCTCCTGCGGCTCGTGGCGCAGGAAATAGGCGGTGTCGAGCTGCTTCCAGAACCGGTCCTTGACCCCGTCCGAAAGGGCGTAGAGGCGCACGAGCCGCGTCGCCTCCGCCTGCTTCTCGGCGAGCGCGGCGTCGCGCTCGAGCGGCGCGCCGGTGAGCACCCGCCGCGCGGCGCGGAACAGATCCTCGAGCAGCTTCGCCTTCCAGCCGTTCCAGACCTTGGGGCTGGTGCCGCGCACGTCCGCGACCGTGAGCAGATAGAGCGCGACCAGGCGCCGCTCGGTGCCGACGAGCTCGGCGAAGGCGCGGATGACCTCGGGGTCGTAGACGTCCTGCTTCTGGGCGACGTGCGACATCGCGAGGTGCCTCTCGACCAGGAAGGCGACGAGGTCGCTGTCGTGGTCAGACAATCCATGTCGTTTTGAAAAGCTTCTTGCGTCGACGGAGCCGAGCTCGGAGTGGTCGCCGCCGCGGCCCTTGGCGATGTCGTGGTAGAGCGCGGCGATGTAGATCAGCCAGTGCCTTTCGAAGCCGTTGATCAGTTCGCTGCAAAGCGGAAACTCGTGCGCGAACTCGGGCATGGTGAAGCGGCGCACGTTGCGCAGCACCATGAGGATGTGCTGGTCGACCGTGTAGACATGAAACAGATCGTGCTGCATCTGCCCGACGATGCGGCCGAACTCGGGCAGGTAGCGGCCGAGGATGCCGTACTGGTTCATGCGCCGGAACTCGTGCACGATGCCGCGCGGCTGCTGCAGGATCTGCAGGAACAGAAGCTGCGCGAGCGGGTCGCGCCTGAACTTCGTGTCGATGCGCCGCCGCGCGCGCCACAGGGCCCGCAGCGTGGACGCGGTCATGCCGCGCAGCTCATGGTGCTGCATCATGAGCAGGAAGCTCTCGAGGATGGTGATCGGCTCGCGCTCGAACAGCGATTCATCCTTGATATGCAGCAATTCACTTCGAACGAAGAAGCGCTCGTTCAGCGCGCGCGGTGTTTCCTCGGACTGCGGAAACAGCCGCGCGCCGATGTTCTGCAGCACGATGGTGTTGAGCTGGGTGACGGTCTTGGCCGCGCGGTAGTAGCGCTGCATCATCGCTTCGCTCGCGCGGCGCTCCTGCGTGTCGACGTCGCCGTACTGCGCGGCGAGCGCGTTCTGGAAATCGAACACGATGCGGTCCTCGCGCCGCCCGGCGAGATAGTGCAGCCGGATGCGCAGGTCCTGGAACGCGGCCTCGTGGCGCGCGAGCTGGCGCGCCTCGTGGCGCTCGAGCAGCCCCGCGGACACGAGGTCGGTCCACCTGCGGCCGATGCCGCTCGCCCGCGCGATCCACATGATGGTGTGCAGGTCGCGCAGGCCTCCCGGCGCCTCCTTGAGGTTCGGCTCGAGCGAGTAGGGCGTGTCCTGGTGCTTGGCGTGGCGCTGCTCCTGCTCGAGCCTCTTCGCCTTGAAGAAGGATAGCGGGTCTCTTGTTTCTTCCAGCGCCTTTACCAGTTCTGAAAAAAGACGGCGGCTGCCGGCGAGGTAGCGGGCCTCCATGAGCGTGGTGCCGATGGTGATGTCCTCGGCGGCGCTCTCGACGCAGCCCTGCACGGTGCGCACGCTGTGGCCGATCTCGAGGCCGATGTCCCAGAGCGTGCCGATCAGCCTCTCGATCTTCTCCTTGTCGCCATCGGCGATTGCGGCGGGGAGCAAGACCAGGAGGTCGACATCCGACCCGGGATAGAGCTCGCCGCGGCCGTAACCCCCGGTTGCGACGAGCGCCGCACCGTCGAGCGCGGTATCGCGCCACACCTCCCGGATGGTGCGCTCGACGAGCGCGCAGTGTCGCCGCAGCAGCAGCTGCGGATCGGGCTTGCTGAGGTATGCGACGCGCAGGGCCTGGCGTTCCTCCGCGAGGCTCTTCCTTAGATCAACCAAGGAGCGCCGGCTCCGCCATCGACCCAGCGGACTGGGTCAAAACCTCGAAGCCCGACTCGGTAACTGCCACCGTGTGCTCCCACTGCGCGGACAGGCTGTGGTCCTTGGTGACGATGGTCCAGCCGTCGGCGAGCTCGCGGATGCCAGGCTTGCCGGCGTTGATCATCGGCTCGACCGTGAAGGTCATGCCGCGCTCGAGCACCAGGCCGGTTCCGGGGCGGCCGTAATGCAGCACCTGCGGCTCTTCGTGGAACTTGCGCCCGATGCCGTGTCCGCAGAACTCGCGCACCACCGAATAGCCTTGCTTTTCCGCGTGCGCCTGGATCGCTGCGCCGACGTCGCCGAGGCGCGCGCCCGGTCGCACCTGCCGGATGCCGAGCCACATGCACTCGAAGGTGATGTCCACCAGGCGCCGCGCCTGGATGCTCGCCTCACCGACGTAGAACATGCGGCTGCAGTCGCCATGGAAGCCGTCCTTGATGACGGTGACGTCGATGTTCAGGATATCACTCGCCT
>DASYPG010000199.1:0-1986 GCA_036006885.1 Burkholderiales bacterium
GACCGGGCCGCCGGGCGGGAAGGCGACCAGCATCTTGACCGGCTTGGAGGGATAGGATTGGGCGAATGCGCTTCCCGCCAACAGGAGAAGAAAGAATTTAAGAAAACTCTTCATGGCTCCTCCTATTTGATGGCCAGAGGATTGGTGGGCGAGCCGACCGCGCCGGTGATCGGGATGGCGGGCGCGACGAACATGAACTCGTAGACGCCGTCGTCGGCGCAGTCCTTGGCGAGCTCGGCGACGTAGAAGATCTCGCCCATGGTCATGCCCATGATCGGGATGGTGATCCAGTGCCAGGGCTGGTTGATGCCGGGCTCGGTCTCGTTCGGCCGCACTTCGCAGCCCCAGGTGTCGGAGGCGAGCGCGGCGAGCTGGGTGCGCTGGATCCAGCCCAGCGTCTCGAAGGAGAAGCCCGGCGCGTCGCCGCCGGGATAGCCGTCCCAGCTCCCGGCCTTGAGCTTCGCTTCCATCTGCCCGGTGCGGACGATGATGTAGTCGCCCCTCTTGAATTCGACTTTCTGTTTCTTGGCTGTGAGGTCAAGCTCTTCGGTGGTGATCGCGTGCCCATCGGGAAGGACGTCCATGCCGAGGGCGCGCGGCACGTCGAGGAACACGCCGCGTCCTACCATCCTGCTCTTGGTCTTCTCGATGCCGCACTTCTGCGCGCCGGCGGTGGTGACCTCGCGGCAGTCGTAGCCGTTCCACATGGAGTTCTCGTAGAACACGTGGCCGAGGCCGTCCCACTGGGTGCCGCACTGGAGCGGCATGACCACCATGTCGTCGGCGGCGCGGATGCCGCGGTGGTCGAGCACACCGGAATAGGCGTCGGTGCCGGTGCGCAGCATCGTGTGCACCGGGTTGATCCGCCCCATGGCGGGGTACTTGCTCTTCGCGCCCTGCGGGCCGTTCTGGTCGAAATTGAGCGCGAGCGAGATCACCTTGCCTTTGCGCACCAGCCGCGCGGCCGCGACGATGTCCTCGGGCTGGGTGAAGTTGAGCGTGCCGATCTCGTCGGCCGGGCCCCAGCGGCCCCAGTTCTTGAACTTCTCGGCGGCTTCGCGCAGGTCCTGGCGGGTAAGCTTGCGGGCGGGGGATTGGGCGGGCATATGAGTAGAAATCAGGGTCACCAACGGGGATGAAAGGGAAATGAGGCGGCTAGCGTATCAGGCGGCGGCGGTCGCCGTCGCGCTTCTGATCGCAGGCTACCTCGCCCGCAACGCCGCCGTGAACCTGGAGGAGCGGCACATCGCGAGCGGCTTTGCCTTCCTCGAGCGCGAAGCTGGGTTCGAGATCAGCGAGTCGCCCTTCCTGCGCTACAGCGCCTCGAATACCTACCTGAGCGCGCTTCTGGTGGGAATCGGCAACACCTTGAGGGTGGCGCTCATCGGGATCCTGGCGGCCACGCTGCTCGGCGCCGCGGTCGGACTGTTTCGCCTGTCGAAAAATTTCTTGCTGCGCACACTTGCTGCGGCGTACGTCGAGTTCATCCGCAACTCGCCGCTCCTGGTGCAGCTTTTCTTCTGGTACGCGGCCATCACCGAGGCCCTGCCGATGCCGCGCGAGGCGCTGCAGCCGCTCCCGGGGGTGTTCCTCACCAACCGCGGCCTGTACTTCCCCGCCCCGGGAAGCGTCCCGGTGCTCGAAAGCTTCAACTTCGCCGGCGGCTTCGTGCTTACGCCGGAGTTCGCGGCGCTGCTCCTCGGGCTCACGGTGTACACCGCGGCGTTCATCGCCGAGATCGTGCGCGCCGGGGTGCTCGCGGTGAGCCGAGGGCAATGGGACGCCGCCTTCGCCATCGGCCTCACGCGCGGCCAGGCGCTGCGCCGGGTCGTGGTGCCTCAGGCGCTGCGTGTCATGGTGCCGCCGATGGGGAGCCAGTACCTCAACATCACCAAGAACAGCTCGCTCGCGGTGGCGATCGGCTACCCCGACCTGGTCTCGATCGCGAACACCGCCATCAACCAGACCGGCCAGGCGATCGAGGGC
>DASYPG010000200.1:0-3788 GCA_036006885.1 Burkholderiales bacterium
GGCTGGTGCAGCGGGTGAATCTGCATCTCGCCCTTGGCGGCAGCTTCACGCAGTCTCAATAAGAGAGGAGCGACAATGAACCGCAAATGGCAAGTGATCGTTGCAGGAGCGCTATTGAGTCTCTTCGTCCTTCAGCTCCACGCCGCCGACGGCCTGTACATCGGTGCCGGCATAGGCCAGGCCGGCGTCAAGGACAACATCAATACCGGCTCATTCGACGCGAACGACGCCGCGTACAAGGCGTTCGTCGGATGGCGGTTCAACGTGGTCAAGATCCTCGACCTTGCCATCGAAGGCGCCTATACAGACTTCGGCAAGCCGTCGCAGACCGTGGGCGCACAGAGGGTCGAGACCAAGCTGCACGGGCCGAGCCTCGCGGGGCTCGCGATCCTTCCGCTCGGACCGATCGACCTGTACGGCAAGGCCGGCGCCATCAACTGGAGCGCGGATACCACGATAGGGGGCTCGACGACGAGCAAATCCGGCACCGATACGTTCTATGGCCTCGGCGCCGGATTCTACATATGGAAGCTCGGTTTCCGTGCAGAGTACGAGCGCTTCCAGATCAAGGACGTCGACCGCGTGGACCTGTTTTCCCTGAGCGCCTTGTTCCAGTTCTAGGGCTACTTCTTCTTGCTGCTCGTGGCGGGCTTCTTGCCGGGCTCGACCGAGACCGCGGCGGCTTCGGTGTAAGTAACAAGGACCTCGTCGCCCACCTTCACCACCTTGAACTGGTCGGGGTTCTGCACGTCGAGCTTCACGGTGTTGCCGCGCGGACCTCTGAGCGATATGGTCTTGCCCTTGGGATCCACCGCCGTGACCTTGGCGATCGCGGTGATCTCACGCGCCGCGATGGCGCCGGGACGCTCGCCGGGCTTGGCGGTCGCCACGCCCTCGGTGGCCCCGACGGCCTCGCCGCCCTTGGTTTTCTTGAGCTCGAGCGCGAGCGCCTGCATGACCTGCACCACCACGAAGTCGCCAACCTTGATCTGCGGGAAGTTCTTCACTTCCTCGCCCACGACGACGTCGACCGTCTTGCCGTCGGGCCCTTTCAGCGTGAGGGTGCGGGTCCCCTTGTCGATCTCCATGACCTGCGCCGTGACCTTGATCGTGCGCACCATCCCCGCCTTGCCGGGTTCGCTCGCCACGGCGGTGCCGCCGGTGACGTCGGGCTTCTGGGCGGCGACGGGAAGGGCCGCGGAACAGGCGAGGGCGGCGAGAAGGACGAGGGTCTTGCGCATGAGGTGCTCCTTTTTCTGGATGTAGACGAAGGCTCGGGCAGAGCGTGATGCAGCCGCCGTCGGCCCGCAATTAGACTTTAGGCCAATCCCACGTTTCATTCGCATGCCTTAGGAGCGCCGGATTGGTGCGGCACGCCGCGACGAAATCGCGCACTTCCTCGGAGCGCCACGCGTTTCGGTAAGCCTCCCAGGCTTGCTGGAGCGAATCGCGCCGCAGGTCGGCGGGCGCGAAAGGAAGGGCATTCAGGAGCTTGACCTTGCCGTTGGGGACGACGAGGAGCATCGCCTGCGGGCTCTCCAGGCGCTGCTCCATCTCCCTCAGGATGTCCCAAGGATAGATCGAAAGCGCAATCCCGGGATTCGAACGGGCACGCTCCCGCAGGGAAGTGACGGCGGACTGCCACTCTTCGTCGGTGCAGGCGATTGCGTCCCAGGCAGCTGCGGCGCGGCCGATACGCATCAGCGGCCCGGTCACGAACGCGCTGCAGCCCAGCTCCACCGCGAGGTCGTACGCGGCGGTCGCTTCGCCGATGTTGTGCCGGGTGGGGACGAAAACGAGCTGGGGGGCCAGCCCGCGAGCGACGAGCCGCCGGATCGAGCCCGTCGCCGCGCCGAAGCTGCCGCCCGGGCGCACCCGCTCGTGCGTGGCGGCGCTGGCGCCGTCCACCGAGATCTGCACGCACTCGACGCCGAGATTCGCCAGGCGCTCGGCGGCGCGCTCGTCGATGTGGCTGCCGTCGGTCTCGATCTTGAGCGCGATCCCGCTCGCGGCGAGGCGATCGAAGATCTCCCAGCAGTGCGGCACGCCGAGCGGCTCGCCGCCGCCGAAGGCGACGTACGGAATGCCGGACTCGGCGATGCGGCGCGCGAGCTCTAGCGCCTCTTCCCGGTCGAGCTCGTCGCGCCACGCGCGATCCGGGCCGGACTCCTCGCAGCAGGCGATGCAGCGCGCGCCGCAGCGGTTGGTGAGCTGCCAGGCAAGAAAAAGGGGCGCGCGAAACTCGTCGACCGAGCGTCTACCGCGCGCCCCGGGATCGGGGGGAATTGCCGGAACTAGTTTAGATAAAGCGTCAGGTGAAGCGGATGTAGGGCTGGGCCATCACCTGCTCGGAAACGTCCTCCATCCGGGGCGTTTCCCAGTTCAGGCGCTCGGCCGGCTCGGCCTGTTCGGTCCTCGCTTCGTGCTGCTCTTCGCGCAGGTTCGATTCAGCGTGACCCATGGTTAGCTCCTACAAGATTGAAGGTGGACCAAAACAACTCTAGCAGAATTTCATTCCGTTGGCGCGACGTGCCCGACGCCCTTGTGACAGTCGATGCAGGTCGCCTTGCCCTCCAGCACCTGCTGGTGCATGGGCTGCGCGAACTCCTTCTGCTTCTTCAGGGCCTCCGGGGTGAACTGGTGGCAGTTGCGGCAACCCTGGGAGTTGTTCGCCTTGTATTCGGCCCACACCAGCTTCGCCATGCTCAGGCGCTCCTTCTTGAACTTTTCCTCCGTGTCGATGACACCCCGCATCTCGCCGATCGCGTCCTTGATACCGGCCTTCGCCTTGTACACGAGGAGCTCGGGGTAGTGCTTCGGGATGTGGCAGTCGTGGCACCCGGCGTGGACCGCGGTGCGGTTTGCCACGTGCACGCTCGCCTTGTGCTCCTGCGCCACCCACTGCATCGAATGGCAGGCAGTGCCGCAGAACTTGTCGGTTCCGGTTACCTCCACCATTACCACGGTGCCGACTGTCGCCGCGCCGCCCACGACGATGCCGATGACGAGGAGCGTAAGCACGGACCAATGCATGCTCGGCCGTGTGAGCCGCCGCCAGAATCCAGCCCTTTCCCGCGATTCGATTGCCATGCTTGTTCTCCCTTTGGAATCGTTCGAATGTTCAGGCGCCGATGAGGTTCAGGGGCTGCCAACTGTTCGCCAGCCGATGGCGCGACTCGTCGGCCAGCGCCTCGCGCACAGCTTGCTCCACCGCAGGTTCGTGCCAGGCGCGCTGATAGGCGCGCCACGCTTCGTGCAGGCTGCAGCGCCGCAGGTCGGCGCAGATGTCGGGTAGCGCGGCCGCGACCTTGACCCAGCCGTTCGGCAGGACGAGCAGCGTGGCGGGCGGCTCGTGCGCGCTGCGGCGCAGACCTTCCGTCAGGCTGAACGGCTCGAAGCAGATCTCCATCCCGCCGCTTGCCACCTCGCGCGCGAAAAGCGCCCGCAATTCGCTCCACGCCTCGGGCGCAGCCGCTAGGCGCTGCCAGTGGCGCGCCGCGGTGCCCACGCGCATAAGCTGCCCGGAGTTGAAGCGGAAAGCGCCGAGCTCCCTCGCGCGACGGATCACCGCGGACGTCTCGTGGAGGTTGACGCGTGTGGGCGCGAAGGTGACTTCGAGCGGCAGCCCTGCCGCGCGCACGGCACGACAGGCGGCGTGCGCCTTGGCGAGCGACCCGCCCGGCCGCTGGCGCTCGTAGACCGCCTGGGTGTCGCCGTCGAGGCTCACCTGGATCGAGCGCACCGGCAGGCGGGCGAGCCGCGCGGCGACGGTTTCGTCGAAGCGCTGG
>DASYPG010000201.1:0-9350 GCA_036006885.1 Burkholderiales bacterium
CATCGTGGGCCTCCATCCCCAGGATGAGTTGCTTCAATGTCGTTTCTATGAGCTTCGCCACTGCCGTATGGGCGCGGCCATGGTGCGCCTCGCCCCAGCCGGTCACGCCCTCGTCGGTGGTGACCTTGACGACCACCGCATCGCGCTTCACCGCGGTGCCGATGCCGAGCGCCACGCGATTCGCGGGCGGGATCGGAAAGGAGGTTGGAAACGCCCTGACGTCCTTGATCCTCATCGGTCGACTTTCTCAACGCCTCGCTTGCGGATTGACGAAATTGCGCGGCGCCTCGCCGGCGAGCATGCGCAGCATCTCCTCGGCGGCGGCGACGCCCATGCGCTCGCGCGACTCGATCGTCATGCCCGAGAGGTGCGGCGTGAGGATCGCGTTGTCGAGCGAGAGCAGGGGATGGCCCGGCTCGAGGCGATAGTGCTCGTAGACGTCGAGCATGGCGCCGGCGATGCGCTTCTCCCGCAGCGCCTCGACCAGCGCGCTCTCTTCCACCACCGGGCCGCGGCCGACGTTGATCAGCCAGGCGCTGCTCTTCATGCGCGCGATGCGGTCGCGGTCGAAGAGGTGGCGCGTTTCGGGCGTGAGCGGGCAGGCGAGCACCACGAAGTCGCTTGCCTTCACCAGCGCGCCGAGGTCCGTGGGCAGGGCCTCGGGCGGCAGGCGCTCGAGGCTGCGCTGGTGGCCGAGCACGCGCATGCCGAAGCCGCGCCGCGCGATGCGCGCGACGCGCGAGCCGATGGCACCCACGCCGACGATGCCGACGGTCATGCCGGCAATCTCGTGCGTGCCCGCGCCCATTGCGCGCGCCGCGTCCCACGAGGTCTGCTTCAAGGCGCCGGTGATGCCGACGATGTTTCTCGCCAGTATCAGCATCGCGAGCACGCAGTACTCGGCGACCGACTGGGCGTTGCCGCCGGGAATGTTCGACACCATGATCCCGCGCGAGGTCGCGGCCTGCAGCGGCACGAGGTCGATCCCGGTGCCGTGGATGGCTACCGCGCGCACGCGCGGCGCGGCGTCGAACACGTCGTCGGGCAGCTTGCTGCGCGTGATGATGCCGTCGCAATCGGCAGCGAGGCTGCGGGTGGTGTCGGGCGCGCTGTCGGGCGCGCGCACGAGCTCGGCCTGGCGCACGAGCGCCTCCTCGCCGGCCGGCGCGATTGGATCGACGATCAGGACCCGCATCACAGCGGGTCCCAGGAAAAGACGTCCTGCGAGCGCTCGAGCGGGTAGAAATGCGCGCGCAGCGCCGGGATGGCATGCGCGCCGATCGTCTCGGGCGTCCAGCCCTCGGCGCGGTGCACCGAGCGCAGCGGCCGGCTCTGGCTCATGAGGAAGATCTCGTTCGCGCGCACCGCGAAGATTTGACCCGTGATATCCCGAGAGGAGTCTGAGGCAAGAAATACTGCAAGGGGCGCGATCTTCGCGGTTTCCATGGTCTTCAGCTTCTCGACCCGCGCCTTCTGGTCCTCGGTCTCGGTCGGGATCGAGCCGATCATGCGGCTCCAGGCGAACGGCGAGATGCAGTTCGAGCGCACGTGGTACTTCGCCATGTCGAGCGCGATCGACTTCGACAGTCCGGCGATGCCGAGCTTCGCCGCCGAGTAGTTCGCCTGGCCGAGATTGCCGACGAGGCCGGAGGTCGAGGTCATGTGGATGTAGCTTCCCGACTCCTGCGACTTGAAATGCGGCGCGGCGGCGCGCGCGACGTAGAACGAGCCGTTCAGGTGCACGTCGATGACCGCGCGCCACTCTTCCACCGACATATTGAAAAAGAAGCGGTCGCGCAGGATGCCTGCGTTGTTCACCACCACGTCAAGCCGCCCGAAGGCTTCGACGGCGGTCTTGACGATGTTGTTAGCCGATTCCCACTGCGCGACGCTGTCCGTATTGGCGACAGCCCTGGCCCCCGCAGCGCGGAAATTCCTGTTTATTTCATCGGCCACTTTCTGCGCCGGACCGGCGTCGCTGCCTTCGCCCTTCACCGAGGTGCCGATATCGTTCACCAGCACAGACGCACCCGCGGCCGCCATCGCGAGCGCGAAGTCGCGGCCGATGCCGCCACCCGCCCCGGTGACGAGGACCGCTTTTCCGGACAGCGGACTCACTTGCTGACGGTCAATCGTGGAAGCCCGGGTACCGGTCGCTCATCCTCGTATCATACTTTCTGCAGCATGCTCACGACATGGTCGACCCACTGCGCGTCGGGAGACTCGACCGCAAGGCGGACGATGGGCTCCGTGTTGGAGCGACGCAATCCCAGCCAGGCCCCATCGGCGAAGCGCAGCCGCAGTCCATCGACCCGGTCCACCACGCCGTTCGGAAACGCCCGCTCCACCGCGGCGATGAGGGCGGGCTCCCGAGAAAGGGCCAGCTTGAGCTTGGCGCTGTGGTAGCGCGGCAGCTCGCGCAGGCGCTCGGACAGGGGCTCGTCGCGCTGTGCGAGCGCCTCGAGGACGAGGGCCATGCCGACCAGGCTGTCGCGCCCCAGGTGGACCGCCGGGAAGATCACGCCCCCGTTGCCTTCGCCGCCGAACGCTACGCGTCCCTGTTCGATCCGTTGCTTCAACGCGCGCGACAAGTGGACCTCGCCTACGCGGGTTTCCACCAACTCCGCGCCAGCGCGCGCTACGACGTCGTCCACCGCGCGTGTCGTCGACACGTTCTTGACCACCACCGGGGCGGACGGGTGAGGGCGGCGCAGCAGGTGATCCACCACGAGCACCAGCGTGTACTCCTCGCCCGGCGCGGTTCCGGCCTCCGTTGCCAGGGCCAGCCGGTCCCCGTCGAGGTCTTGCGCGAACCCCACCGCACAGCCGGTCCGGACGACGGCATCGCAGAGCGCTGCGAGGTTCTCGGGAACGGGTTCTGATTCGCGCTCGACATCCACGCGCGTGATCGTGCAACCCAGCGCGTCCAGCAAGCGCGCCGCGGGACGCTCCCCGGCGCCCCGCGCGGCATCCAGAGCCACGCGAAAGCGCCGGCGCCGGATGCTCTCGGCATCGACCTGCTCGAGTACGCGCGCGACATGCAGCGCCACGGCTCGCCCCTGCCGGTTGTCCACTGTGGTTGCGCTCGGGACGTCGGGAGCGGCTGCCGGCAGCGAATGGATGAGGCGCTCTGTCTGGGCGCCGTCGAGCACGGTGTTGTCCGGGGCGAGAAAGAACTTGAAACCGTTCCACTGCGCCGGGTTGTGGCTGGCGGTGACCGCCACCGCGCCATGGGCCGCGAGTGCCCCAAGCGCGAACTGAATGGTCGGCGTGGGCGCCACGTCGAGGTCGATGATCCTCACGCGCTCATCCGACAGGCCTTGCATCAGCGCGCTTTGCAGCTCGGGCCCGCTGGCGCGCGTGTCCCTACCGACCACGAGCGTGATCGGCCCCACGGGGTGGAACTCGGTGACCATGCGCCGGAACGCAGCGCCGAAACGCCGAGCCACAGACTGATCCAGGTCGCGCCCCACCACGCCGCGAACACCGGAGTAGCTGATGACCAGCCCGCTCACCGTTGCCACTGCGGCTTGTTGCGCTGCACCTCGCGGTAATAGTCGCGCAGCGACAGCCGCGCGGCCGCACCCTCGTCGACGATGACCGTGGCGTGCGGATGCAACTGGAGCGCCGACGCCGGCACCATGGCAGTCAGAGGTCCTTCCACCGTTCTCGCCACGGCGTCCGCTTTTGCGGGTCCGTCGGCAACCAGCAGGCAATGCCGAGCCTCAAGGAGGGTTGCAATTCCCATGGTGACCACGTGAAGCGGAACCTCCTCGGTGCCGAACGCGGGCTGATTGGCCTCACGGGTGAGGCGAGTCAGGGTCTTGATGCGCGTGCGGGACGCGAGCGACGACGTGGGCTCGTTGAACCCGAGGTGACCGTCCCGACCGATTCCCAGGAGCTGCAAGTCGATTCCCCCGGCGGCACGGATGTTGCGCTCATACTCTTCGCACGAGCGAGCGAGGTCGTCACCCCGGGTAGGCGGAAAGTGGGCGCGTCGGCGGTCGATGTTCACGCGGCTGAAAAAATGCGCGTCCATGAAGGCATGGAACGACGCGGGATGGGTAGGGCTCAGGTCGACGTACTCATCGAGATTGAACGTCGTGACGCGCGAGAAATCGAGCGTCTTGAGCTCGTCGTATACCGGCTTGACGGAGGCGCCGGTGGCAAGCCCCAGGACCGCGTCCGGCTTGGCCGCAACCAGCCGCGCAATGATGCCCGCCGCGGCGATCCCGACATCCCGCGCAGTGGGCAGGACAATTATTTCCATAGCGAGAGGCGGGCTTCGACGTCCTTGGCGAACCGCTCCACGAACTGCAGGGTCCAGCGAGCGATGTCCAGGGTCGGGTCCCGTACCAGCGGCGTGAGGTCCATCGCGTATTCCAAGGCCGTGGACTGGTCGGCGGCGTGCGGGTCGAGAAAGGTGGCATTCGCGCGCTTGCGCCCGGCCGTAGCGAGGTCGTAGCGCTTGGCCGCGATCTGCGAGTCGAACGCGCCGATCAGCGGCATGGCGCGCCCTTCCAGGTGGCTCACGTCGAGCGTGACCTTGTCCTGCGGCTGCAGCCAATCAAGTGCGCGCCACACTTCGCAGCCGAGCACGCGCTCTATCGACGACGGATTCGCGCGCAGGGCGCGCACGGTATGCAGCGCCACGGCGACATGGGTGTCGTGCCTGTCCGCAAGGTTGTGGGTGTAAACCCACCGCGCCCGAAGCGCGGACAGGATGGCGTTCAAGTCGGACGCCAGCGCAGGGCAGGCGGGCTGCTTGACATCCGGGCTTGCATGATCGAGCCAGATCACCGCCGCGTAATGGCCCAGGGACGCTGCCCGCTTCTGCTCCAGGAGCCGCGTGGTGCTATCCCGCCCGTCGGTGACAATCACCGCGGCGAGCCGCTCGGCGTGGAGAAGGGCGTGCCAGGCCATGATTTCCACGTCGTCGGCATGGGCGGCGACGACGAGGTGCGTTACCCGCGCGCACGCCGCGTCCCACGATGTGCCGTCGGGAATGAAGAGCTCCGCCGCGGCGCGGCTCAGCTTCAACATGCAACGAGTTTAGTGCTTCTCGCCGCAGGCGCGCGGTGCGATTTTCCTCCTCGGGTCAGGCTGAGCTCGGGGCTAGACTGGCCTCGATGCGTCCCGACGTGCAGATTGTCATTATCGGAGGCGGCCTGTCGGGTCTGAGCGCGGCGCTGCACCTTTCACGCGCGGGCGTCGAGGACCTCTTCGTGCTTGAAGCCGAGCGGATCGGCCTGGGCGGCAACGTATACCTGCCCGGCACCCCGGGCCCGGTATTCCCCGACTACACGAAGATGGTGCTGACGCCGGATGACCGCGGGTATACCTATCTCTCGCGGCGCTTCAACCGCCAGGTGGCGCTCAACCTGCTGCGCGTAAAGAGCCGCGGTGTCGAGCTGCAGCTCCAGCTCGCGCGTGAATTCGATCCACGCCTGGTGCGCCAGTACGGCACCCTGATCGTCGGCGAGCCCGACGATGAGCGCAGGCTGCGGGAGGAGCACCGAGTGATGCGCGACCTGGGCATCGATGCCGACATCGAGCGCTACGACGCCGGGCTCATCGCCGCGCTCTACGGCACCGCGCCGGGCAAGTACGTGCAGGGCCTGTTCGTCAATGAGGACGCGATCGTGGACTCGACGCGCTACATCCAGGCGATCGCGCGCGCTCTGGGCGAGACTCGATACCGCGAGCGCTCGCGCGTGGTGGCGCTGCGCGAGGAGGGCCCCGTGGTGCGCGTCGAGCTCGAGGGCGGCGACTCGATCAGCGCCGAGCACGCGATCATCGCGACCAACGGCTTCATCGTCGGCCACGACGCGAACCTGAAAGGCAGGATGCGCTCGTACTGGACCTTCCTGGTCGCATTCGACGACGCCGGCGAGAACACGCCCAACGCCTACTACTTCGACCCGCGGGCGCACTACTGGGCGCGCCAGGACGGCAAGCTCATCGTCGGCGGCGAGGATACGCCGGTAGTCGGCGACAACTTTCACGCGCCCCCAAACGCGGAGCGCTCTGCCGAAGCCCTGGTGCGCTGGTGCGCGGGAACGTTCCCCCGGCTTGCCGAGGCCAGGCAGCGCGCCCTGCACTACAGCGTGTTCGGCGAGACGCGCGACAACCTGCCGATCCTCGGGCGCTTTTCGCCCGAAAGCCGCGTCTGGTACGTAGTCGGCGACAACGGCGACGGCCAGAGCACGCTCTCCTGCATCGCCCAGCTGCTGCCGCGTGCGATGGGATTCGCAGCCGCGAGCGCCGACGAGGAGGCGCTCATCGCCTTTCTTTCACCGGGACGCGAGAGCCTCGCGGTGCATTGAGAGATCGAGGTGGGAATCCGGGCTTGTACCCAGCCCGGATAACCCTATGCAATGCCGCGTTAGTTCGCGGAGCGGTTCTCGCAGAACCAGCCGT
The DNA here is from genome assembly GCA_036006885.1 of Burkholderiales bacterium. Taxonomy (GTDB): domain Bacteria; phylum Pseudomonadota; class Gammaproteobacteria; order Burkholderiales; family SG8-39; genus SCGC-AG-212-J23. The sequence continues at coordinate 6,421 of DASYPG010000201.1, forward strand.
CGCGGACCAAGTGACCATTCGCCCATTTGTAGGATGGGGTCGCGTCGGTCGTACCGGCGGGACAGGCTTGCGGGTCGTTGGCGGTTTCCTGGCCGAAAGCCTGGACCGACGCAGATAGAGCAAGAGCAGCGAGCAACGTAGCAGTGAATCTGTTCATGGCTTTGGTTCCTTTCACCAAGTGGTAGGTCAACCGCGCAAGGCGCTGCGGTTCGTCTTGGTCGCTGCATGTTGGCGCGGCTTTCAGCGCTCGCGTTTCACCTGTAACTGCAGGCTGCCGCGAACTGTCAGGCCTCTGTTCGCGCTCTGCGTCGCACTTCCCCCGGTCCGGCGCCACGCACGCGCATGAACGCGCGGCGAAACGCGCTCTCGGTCTGGTAGCCGATCCGCTCGGCGATCTGCGCCACCGACGAACGCGGCTGCCGCAGCATCTCCTCCGCCAGATGCATGCGCCAGCTGGCGAGATACTGCATCGGCGTGCGGCCCAGCAGCGCCGCAAAGCGCCCCGCGAAGACCGTTCGCGACATGCCGGCCTCGCGCGCCAGGGTGTCCACGCGCCAGCTTTCTCCCGGCGCTCGGTGCAAGGCGGCGAGCGCGCGCGCTATGCGCTCGTCCTTCAATGCCCCGAGGAAACCCCTGACCTCGGGCGCTTGCTGCATGTGATGGCGCAATACCATCACGAACATGGCCTCGGCGAGGCGATCGAGCACGCCTCGGCGGCCCGCGGCCTCGGCCTCGTACTCCACCAGCATCAGGCGCGCAAGCGCGTGCAGCTCGGCAGAGGTATCGCGGTCCTCGCTGCGCACGATGATCGTCGGCGGTAAGCCGTGCAGGAATGGATTCGCCATCGCCGCATCGAAGTCCACCGCCGCGCAAAGGACGGTCGTGAACGGCCCCGCGCCGGTGGTGACCTCGCGCAAGCCGCGCTGTCTTCGGCGCGTGCCAGAGACCTGATGCCATCCGCCGAGCGGGAACATCACCAGATCACCGCCGCCCACGGGCAGTGGCTCGCGCTGACCTTCTCGGTGCACCCAGGCTTGTCCCCGTCCGATCAGGTGAAAGATGATGCCGCTCGCCCCGGCCGCATCGAGCGCCCATTCGCCGCAGTAGCGCCCCTGCTTGACGATGCGCGCGCGCAAGCGCAGGCCTTGCAGAACGTCCGAAAGTAGATCTACATTCGGTGTTTCGGATATGAATCGCGCCCTATTGGTAGCAGTTCGTCCAAACATTTCGGGGAACATACGCGCTCCCGACGGAGCGGGCAAGCGGCCCGCTTCGCGGCAAAACGATCCCGGAGCTCAGCCATGACGAAGTTCACCGCCCATACCATCGAATCCGCGCCGGCCGCGAGCCGTCCCCTGCTCGAGAGCATCCAGCGCGCGTTCGGTTTCGTTCCCAACCTGTTCGGCGTGTTCGCGGAGTCTCCCGCCGCGCTCGGCGGGGCGCTCGCAATCTTCGAAGCGTTTTCCAAGTCGAGTCTCTCGGCAGCGGAGCAGCAACTCGTCATGATCGCCGCCTCCGAGGCGAACGACTGCGGCTATTGCGTGGCGGCGCACTCGACCATCGCCAAGCGCATGGTAAAGGTGGCCCCGGCGCTCGTCGACGCGGCGCGCCGCCGGGAGCCGCTCGCGGACGCGAAGCTCGACGCGCTCGTGAGATTTACTCGCCAGGTCGTCGAGCAGCGCGGCATCCTGGCCGATGCGGAGCTCGCCGCCCTACTTGAAGCGGGCTATACCAAGGCGCAAGTCGTCGAGGTACTGCTTGGCGTGGGGATGAAGACCTTCAACAACTATGTCGATCACATCGCGCACACCCCACTGAACGATCAGTTCAAGGCCGAGGCCTGGTTGCCGAAGCGGAAGGTGGCATGACCGAAGGAGTCGGCCGGCGGATTGTGCTTGCCCTGCTGGTCTTGAGCTGGGCGATCAGCTGGCCGGTGATCAAAGTGGGCGTCGCGACGGTTCCGCCCCTTTGGTACGCGTGCTTCCGTTACTGGATCGCGACCACCTGCCTCTTCACCCTTGCTGCTGCCCGGCGCCGGGTGACCCTTCCGCCGCGATCGGACTGGCCGCTGGTCGTCGTTTCGGGCGTGCTTCAGATGGCCGCGTATTCCGCCCTGACCGGACTCGCCCTGATGATCCTTCCGCCGGGACGAGCTTCGGTGCTGGCGTTCTCCACGCCGATCTGGGTCGTTCCGCTCGGCGCGTGGTGGTTGCGCGAGCATGCCTCGCAGCGCACGCTGCTCGGGGTGGCGCTTGGGACCGTCGGCATATTGGCGATCGCAGCGCCTTCGCTGCGTGCCGGTCGGGCAGAGGAAACTTTCGCCTATGCGATGCTGCTTGGCGCCGCCGCTGCCTGGGCGGTTTCGATTGTCGCCGTGCGCGCGCATCGCTTCATCGCCACTCCGCTCGCCCTTGCCCCCTGGCAGATGCTGGTCGCTGGGTGCTTGCTTCTTCCCGCGGCGCTCCTTGTCGAGGGTGCGCCGCAGCCGATGACAACGAGCGGCGCCGCGTCGCTCGCGTATGTAGGTCCCGTCGCGACCGCGTTCGCCTACTGGGCTGTCGTCGAAGTAGGGCGCAAGGTTCGCGCAAGCACGATATCGACGGCGCTCCTGGCGGCGCCTAGCCTCGGCATCCTGATCTCCGCAGAGACGCTTGGAGAGACCGTCGGGCCATCGCTGGTCGCAGGTGGAGTTCTGGTCGGCGTTGGCATCCGGTTGGTAACGACCGCGCCGTTACGAATGTAACGCGCGCGGACGGTCAGGAACCGCCCGCACCGCCGACCAAAGCGCCAGTGGCGGCCTTCGCCGCCGCATATTGGAAAGGAACTTTCACGTGAAACGCACCACCCTGATCGCAGCGGCCCTTTGTTTCGCGCTCGGCGCATTCAGCTCGTTCGCCGAGGCCGGGTTGCGGGGCGGCAGGAACGACGCG
>DASYPG010000202.1:0-3175 GCA_036006885.1 Burkholderiales bacterium
TGATTCCCTGCTTGCGCAGCTCGTCCATGACCTGGAGCACGGACTCGTAGCGCGCGTTCTTGTCTCCGCCCACGAGCACCGAGAGGTCCTCGTTGCTGGCGCGCGCGTTCTTCAGCACCTTGGCGAGATCGGCGCGCGCGACATTCGCCTCGTCGATGATGCGGCCGTTGCCGTCGCGGGTGCGCACGACCAGGCCCTGGTCGGCGCGGACGAAGACCTCCAGGGGCACGACCCGCGGCGCGCTCGCCTTGCCAACGGTCGGCAGGTCGATCACCGAGGGCGTGATGAGCGGCGCGGTGACCATGAAAATGACCAGCAGCACGAGCATCACGTCGATGTACGGCACGACGTTGATCTCGTGCATCGGTCCGCGCTTGCGGCGAAGTGAAGCCATCCTCTTACTTCACCGCCTGCCGATGAAGGATGTTCGAAAACTCTTCCATGAAGCTCTCGAAGCGATTGGCGAGCCGCTCGATGTCGTGCGAGTAGCGGTTATAGGCGACCACGGCGGGAATCGCGGCGAAGAGGCCGATCGCGGTGGCCACCAGCGCCTCGGCGATGCCGGGGGCGACCTGGGCGAGGGTCGCCTGCTGGACGTTCGCGAGGCTGCGGAAGGAATGCATGATGCCCCATACCGTGCCGAAGAGGCCGACGTACGGGCTCACGGAGCCGGTGGAGGCGAGGAATGCGAGGTGGCGCTCGACGAAGTCCATCTCGCGCTGGAAGGTGGCGCGCATCGCGCGGCGCGCGCCGTCGACCATGTTGCTCGGCTCCGTGCCGCGCTGGCCGCGCAGCTTGGCGAACTCGCGGAAGCCGGCCTCGAACACCCGCTCCAGGCTGCCGATGTTGTGGCGGTTGTTCACCGCCCCCTGGTAGAGCGTGTTGAGGTCGTTGCCGCTCCAGAACTCGCGCTCGAACTTGTCGGTCTGCGCGTTGGAGCGGCGGATCGAGAACCATTTCTGGAAGATGAACATCCACGACATGAACGACACGGCGAGGAGCAGGAAGATCACCACCTTCACGACGAAGCTGGCATGGACGATCAGCGTCCAGATGTCGAGGTCTTGCGTAGCGATCATTTAAACGCCTGTTGTAGTTCTGCCGGGACACGCGCCGGCCTCATCCGATCCCGGTCGACGGTCGCGAGAATAATCTCGGCTTCGACCAGGAGCTCGGCACCGCGTTCCACCCTATGGCGGAACACCAGGCTGGCGCGGCCCATTTTAACCACTTCGGCTGACACCGATAGCATGTCGTTGAGCCGCCCGGGCGCGTGGTAGCGCGCCTTGAGCTCGTGGACGAGGAAAAGTACGCGCCGCGCATCGGCCAGGTGCGCGAGGTCGATGCCGAGCGCGTGGAGCAGCTCGCTGCGGGCGCGCTCCATGAACGCGAGATACTGGGCATGGAACACCACGCCGCCGGCGTCGGTGTCCTGGTAATAGACCCGGACGGGAATCCGCAGTCCTTCCCTCAAGGTCGCGTGCTGCAACCCGTCCGCGTGCTCCAACCCTTAAGTGTCCCTTAACAATCGGACAGCAGATCGCGCTGCGCCTGCGGCGCGGCGAGGCCGAAATGCCTATACGCCGAGAGCGTCGCGACTCGGCCGCGCGAAGTGCGCTGCAGGTAGCCCTGCTGAATCAGGAAGGGCTCGAGCACGTCCTCGATCGTGTCGGCCTCCTCGCCGATGGCGTGCGCCAGGTTCTCCACCCCCACCGGGCCGCCGGAGAACTTCTCGATCACCGCGAGCAGGAGCTTGCGGTCCATGAGGTCGAGGCCGAGCGCATCGACGTCGAGGAGCCGCAGCGCGGCCTCGGCCACCGGCCGAGTGACCGTGCCGTCGGCCTTCACCTGGGCGTAGTCGCGCACGCGCCGCAGCAGGCGGTTGGCGATGCGCGGCGTGCCGCGCGCGCGCCGCGCGATTTCGACCGCGCCGTCGTCGACGAGCTTCACCTCGAGGAGCTGCGCGGAGCGGCGCACGATCCTCGTGAGCTCCTCCTCGTTATAGAACTCCAGGCGCGCCACGATGCCGAAGCGCTCGCGCAGCGGATTCGTCAGCATGCCGGCGCGGGTGGTGGCGCCGGCCAGGGTGAAAGGCGGCAGGTCGAGCTTGATCGAGCGCGCCGCGGGCCCTTCGCCGATCATGATGTCGATCTGGAAGTCCTCGAGCGCCGGATACAGGATCTCCTCCACCACCGGCGAGAGGCGATGGATCTCGTCGATGAAGAGCACGTCCTTCGGCTCGAGGTTCGTCAGGATCGCCGCGAGGTCCCCGGGACGCTCCAGCACCGGCCCGGAGGTCTGGCGCAGGTTCACGCCCATCTCGCGCGCGATGATGTGCGCGAGGGTCGTCTTGCCCAGGCCCGGCGGACCGAACAGCAGCACGTGGTCGAGCGCCTCGCCGCGCGCGCGCGCCGCCTGGATGAAGATCTCGAGCTGGCTGCGCACCTTCTCCTGGCCGACGTACTCGGCGAGCGTCGTGGGCCGCAGCGCCCGCTCGAACTCGCCCTCCTGCGCCGTGGCCGGGCCCTGCGAGATGATGCGGTCGGTCTCGACTGCCATCCCGGCATTCTATAGGGCCAAAAAAAAAGCCGGGCAAGCCCGGCTTTGATCTCAGGTGACCCCTATGGACCCAGGGCCTATCAGAATGTGTATTGGGCTCCCAGCACGACGCCGACCGCGTCCGGCTTGACCCCTTCCTTCTCCTTCAGGTCGTAATTCTGATACTCCACGACCATGGCGAGATTCTTCGCCACCGCCCCCTTCATCCCGATTCCAAACAGCGTGCCCTTGTGCGTCTGGCTGAAGTTGCCTGATTCGGACTTGAGCTTTGCCTGCGCCGAACCGATCCGCGCGTAGAGGAGCGCGCCGGTCCCGAGCTTCAATCCCGGCAGGATGGAAACCGCGCCGGCCTCTTCCACCCCGTCCGAGAAGTCCGTGCCGCCTGCCCGCACGGTGATCTTACCGACCTGGTTCGAGTAGCTGCCCTCCACCGCCAGGTGGAGCATGCTCAGGCTGACTGCATACCCCGCATTGACGTTGAAGCCGCCCTGATGGTCCGCAACGCCAATGGTCATGGAGTCGCCGGGTGTCGGAAAATCCTTGGCTGTCTCGGAGGCTTTGAACCTGGTGAACCCGCCGCCGATGTAGAGGCCGTCGAACTGCGCCATGCTGGCCG
>DASYPG010000203.1:0-12768 GCA_036006885.1 Burkholderiales bacterium
CCCCCCCCCCCCGCCGGCGTTGCCGGGGTCGCCTGGTACGAGCTGAGAAAGGTCCTGCACCGCGCCAAGGCCTGATTGAGCCACGTCAATCCCGGCGCGCGCCCGAGGTTCATAGTGGAAGCATGACCAGCGCCCGCGAAAGCGAAAACCTGCGCATCGCGGCGCGGCTGCGCGAGGCCGGCGAGCGGCTGGAGCAGCAAGGCGCCAATGCATTCGCCACCGCGGCGTTTCACCGCGCCGCCGACACGGTGCAGCTCTGGCCCCGCGCGCTGCGCGAGATCTACGACCAGCGCGGCGAGGCGGGGCTGCAGCAGCTGCCGGGCATCGGACGCGGCATCGCTCGCGCGATCGCGGAGATGCTCCTCACCGGGCGCTGGCTGCGCCTGGAGCGCATGCGCCCCGAGCGCAGCATCCTCTACACCGGCGACGACGGCCTCGAGCACGAATGTGTCGTCGTCGACGCGCGTCCCAGCGGCCCGCGTTCGGGCCGCGACGCGATCGCCGAGCTGCTGCGCCGGGACCGGCATAATGGACCCGGATGAATCCCTTCGCGCCTGCGCCGCTGGCCGAGTACCTCGCGCGCGTGCACGGCGGGCGCGTCGGCAACGTCCGCGTGACGCCGCTCGGCGGCGGTCGCCAGGGCGACAAGGGCTACGGCTACGGGGTGCCGCTGCGCCTGGACTACGAGCTCGACGGAAAGCCGCGCCGCGCCGTCCTTGAAAGCGTGCGCCCGGGCCCCTTCGGCCACGATCACATGGCCGACCGCGCCCAGCTTCTCCTCTGGGCGCACGACGCCTTCAACCGCCTGCCGAAGCACGTGGTATCGCTCGACGTCGGCGCGGTGCGCAGGGGCGGCGCGCTCGAGCCGCTCGGCAACGCCGAGGAGCTCTTCATGCTGGCCGAGTTCGTCGAGGGCAGGGAGTACGCCGACGACCTGCTGCGGCTCAGATCGGGTTTGTCTGCGAATGATCTGGATGTGGCACGGTGCGAGGCGCTGTGCGACTACCTCGTCGGAATCCATCGCGTGCGCGGACAGGATCCCGGCCTCTATGTGCGCCGCATCCGCGACCTCCTCGGCCACGGCGAGTGCTTGTTCGGTGTCGCCGACAGCTACCCGCAGCGCTACGGCGAGGTGCTGGAGGAGATCGAGCGGCGCGCGCTCGCCTGGCGCTGGAAGCTGAAGGGCCGCGGCGAGCGCCTGCGCCAGGTGCACGGCGACTTCCATCCCTGGAACATCCTGTTCCGCGCCGGCGCGGATTTCAGCGTGCTCGACCGCTCGCGCGGCGAGTGGGGCGAGCCGGCCGACGACGTGACCTGCCTCAGCCTGAACTATCTCTTCTTCTCCCTGCAGCGCGCCGGCCGGCTCGAGGGCGATTTCGAGGCGCTGTGGCTGCGCTTCTGGCGGCGCTACCTCGAGGGCTCCGCCGACGCGGGCGTGCTCGAGGCGGCGGCGCCGTTCATCGCCTGGCGCGCGCTCGTGATGGCGAGCCCGGTGTGGTATCCGGGGCTGGACGAGCGCGTTCGGCAGAAGCTCTTCGGTTTCATCCTCAACGTGCTCGCCGCCGAGCGCTTCGATCCCGAGCGCGCCAACGAGTACCTCGGCGCATGAGCTTCGCCGTCTGGCTCACCGGCCTCTCCGGCGCCGGCAAGAGCGCGATCGCGAAAGAGCTCCTCGCCGCGCTGCACGGGCGCGGCGTCGCGGCGGCGGTGCTCGAGTCGGATGTCCTGCGCACCCAGCTCACGCCGTTTCCGACCTATGAAGATACGGAGCGGGACGAGTTTTACCAAACCCTCTCTGACCTCGGGGCTTGGCTCGTGTCACGTGGAAAATCCGTGATCATCGATGCAACCGCCAACCGCCGCGCCTATCGCGACCGCGCCCGCGAGGCGATTGCCCGCTTTGCCGAGGTCTACGTCAGCACCCCGCTCGAGGTATGCGCCGCCCGGGACACCAAGGGTCTCTACAAGTCGAAAGACGTGAAGGCGCTGCCGGGGCTTCAGGCGCCTTACGAGCCGCCGGTTGCGCCCGAGCTCGTCATCTCGGGAGCGAAGGGCGCACCGAGGGATGCCGCCAACGAGGTGATGGCGCTGCTCGGGCGCCGCGGCTGGATCTAGGCCGGCTCGGCGGGCCGGGCGGCGAGCACGCGCTCCAGGCCCGCGATGTCGAGGATGCGCACGTGCTTCTGGTTCACCTCGATGAGACCGTCCTTCTGGAACTGGGAGAAGAGCCGGCTCACCGTCTCGAGCTTGAGGCCCAGGTAGCTGCCGAGCTCCTCGCGCGTCATGCGCAGATGAAAGTCCGACGACGAGTAGCCGCGGCGCACGAAGCGCCGCGAGAGGTTGATGAGGAAGGTGGCAAGGCGCTCCTCGGCGCGCATCGAGCCGAGCAGCATCATCACGCCGTGGTCGCGCACGATCTCGCGCGCGAGCACCGAATGGAGGTGGCGCTGCAGCGAAGGCAGCTCGCGCGAAATCTGCTCGACCAGGCCGAAGGGCATCACGCACACCTCGCTGTCCTCGAGCGCGATGGCGTTGCCGTTGTAGCGGCCCGAGCCGACCCCGTCCATGCCGAGGAGCTCGCCGCCCATGAAGAATCCCGTGACCTGCTCGCGCCCGTCGTCGTCGATCAGGCTGGTCTTGAAGAAGCCGCTGCGGATCGCGTACACCGAGTGGAACTCGTCGCCCGCCTTGAACAGCCCCTCGCCGCGCCTCACCCGCCGGCGCGCGTACACGATGTTCTCGACCCGCTGCAGCTCGTCCAGGCACACGCCCCCGGGCAGGCACATCTCGCGCAGGTTGCAGCTCGAGCAGGTGATCTCGAACTTGCGCGGCGCGTCGGGCTTGGTCATGTCGCGCGCCTCATGCCGGGGTCCGGGCGGCGCGCTCGGCGATCAGCTCGCGCACGCGCTCGAATTCGGTGCTCTTGTCGAAGAAGCCGCGCACGCCGAGGGTGTCGGCGAGCTGGCGGTACGGGTAGGCCGAGACGTTGGACAGCACGTAGAAGTCGATCTGCGGCGCCTGCGGGCGCACCGCGCGCAGCACGTCGAACCCGCTGCCGCCGGCGAGCGAGATGTCGAGCAGCACCACGTCGGGGGCGCCCGCGAGGATCTCGCGGATCGCCCCGTCCGCGTCGGCGGCGTGGCCCGCGAGCTCGGCGTTCGGCACGGCTTCCAGCATCGCCGCAACGCGCTCGCGGATTGTCGCGGAGTCTTCGACCAGGAACACCTGCATGGCCCCGAGTGTGCCGGCGCTCCGGCGCCCGGGACATCGGCGCCGGCTGAGAATCGGCTCGGAAAGCGTCCGCCCCGGACGTAGGAAAAATCCTACGTCGGCACTTTTATCCTCAGGCGCGTGCCGCCGCGCGGGGTCCGGGCGACCTCGAAGGCGCCGCCGATGTAGGCGATGCGCTCGCGCATGCCCCTGAGGCCGAGCGAGTGCGCCTTTGCGAGGTCCTCGGGCGCGATGCCGCGGCCGTCGTCTTCGACTTCCACCTCGAGGTTGCCATCCTGCGCCGCGACCAGCACCCAGGCGTTCCTGGCCCCCGAGTGGCGCGCGATGTTGGTGAGCGATTCCTGGATCGCGCGGTAGACGGTGGTGGAGACGTTCTTCGACAGGTGCTCGAGGCCGCCGTCGGCGTTGATCTCGATGCGCGAAGCGATGCCGTAGCGCTTGCCGAAGTCGTCCACCAGCCAGCTCGCGGCGTCGGCGAGGCCGAGGTCGTCGAGCATCAGCGGGCGCAGGTCGGCCGAGATGCGCCGCGTCGAGCTCACCGTCTGGTCGAGCAGGCGTCCCATCTCGTCGAGCTTGGCCGCCACCTCGGTGTCGCGCAGGCGCTCGCGCAGCGACGACAGGTCCATCTTGAGGGCGGTCAGGAGCTGGCCGAGCTCGTCGTGCAGCTCGCGCGCGATGCGCGACTTCTCATCCTCGCGCGCCTCGAGCACGCGCGCCGAAAGCTCGCGCAGCTCGCGCTGCGAGGCGAGGAGCGCCTCCTCGGCCTGTTTGCGCACGCTGATGTCGCGCAGGATCACGGTGAAATAGCGCCGGCCGTCCTCGAGCGCCTGGGAGATCGACGCCTCGATCGGGAACTCCTCCTCGCTGCCGGGCCGCAGCGCCCATAGCGTCGTCACGTCGCCCATCCGGCGGCTGGTGACGCCGGTGCGCCCGAACTGCTCGATGTGGCCATGATGCGCGCCGCTGAAGCGCGCCGGGATCAGCCGATCGAGCGGGGCGCCGATCATGTCCTCGCGCCGCACCCGGAAAAGCTGCTCGGCAGCGCGGTTGAAGAGCACGATGTTCTGCGCTTCGTCGGTGGTGATGATCGCGTCCATCGCTGAATCGACGATGGCGCCGAGCCGCTCCTGGCTCGCCTCGGTGCGCTGCTCGGCGACCAGCACCTCGCGCGCGGCCACCACGATGCCGGCGCCGATCACCAGCATGTCCACGACGAGCGCGATGCCGAGCAGCCACGGCGCGTCCAACCCGCGCATGAACGCCACCACGTTGGCGAAGAGCAGCACGCCGATGAGCACCGCGCCGGCGGCGAACAGCACCGGGCGGCGGACCAGCTTTCTTTTGACCGAAATCAAGGTTCCGCGGCCTCCTGCGTCCATAGTGCCCCCCATGCACTACCCGGCATCAGAACTGGTCATCGACCCGGTCCTCATCCGCAGCTACGACGTGAGCGGGCCCCGCTACACCTCGTATCCGACGGCCGACCGCTTCGTCGAGGCCTTCGCCGAGCCGCAGCTCCGGCAGTGGCTCGCGAAGCGCAACATCGGCGGCATTAGCCAGCCGCTCGCCGTCTACGTGCATCTGCCCTTCTGCGATACGGTCTGCTATTACTGCGGCTGCAACAAGGTGGTCACCAAGGACCACTCGAGATCCGCCAAGTATATCAATTACTTGGAGAAGGAGCTGGCGCTCCTGGAGCCGCTCCTCGGCACCGAGCGCGAGATCTGCGAGCTGCACTGGGGCGGGGGCACGCCGACGTTCCTCTCGCACGACGAGATGGCCCAGCTCATCGCTTCGCTCGACCGGCGTTTCAAGCGCAGCGCGCGCACCGAGTGCTCGATCGAGGTCGATCCGCGCAAGGTCGCTCCCGGCACGATGAAGTTCCTCGCGGGCCTCGGCTTCAACCGCGTCTCGATCGGGGTGCAGGACTTCGACCCCGCGGTGCAGAGGGCGGTGAACCGCATCCAGAGCGAGGAGGTCACGCGGCGCGTCACCGAAGAGGCGCGCGCGGCGGGCTTCCGCTCGGTGAACTTCGACCTGATTTACGGGCTGCCGAAGCAGACGCTCGACAGCTTCAACCGCACCCTCGACCGCGTGCTCGAGCTCGGCCCCGACCGCGTCGCCCTGTACAGCTACGCTCACCTGCCGAAGCTCTTCATGCCGCAGCGCCGGATCGCGCAGGCCGACCTGCCCACGCCCGAGGCGAAGCTGCAGATCATGACGCTTGCGATCGGGCGGCTCACGCGCGCCGGCTACCTCTACATCGGGATGGACCACTTCGCCCGCGCGAGCGACGACCTCGCGCAGGCCCAGGCGCTCGGACAGCTCAAGCGCAGCTTCCAGGGCTACTCGACGCACTTGGCCGACATCCTCGGCCTGGGCGTTTCGGCGATCGGCCAGCTCGGGCCGACCTATTACCAGAACGCGAAGAACCTCGACGGCTATTACGCAGCGCTCGACGCCGGCAGGCTGCCGGTGGTGCGCGGAATCGAGCTCACCTCCGACGACCTCGTGCGCCGCGCCGTGATCCAGGCGCTCACCTGCCACTTCCGCCTGTCGATCGAATCGATCGAGCTCGCGTACCTGGTCGATTTCCGCAAGTACTTCGCCGCCGAGCTTGCCGATCTGCGGCGCCTGGCGGGCGATGGCCTGGTCGAGCTCGAATCCGACTGGATCACCGTGACGCCGCGCGGCCGCCTGCTGGTGCGCGCGATCTGCATGGTGTTCGACCGCTACCTCCGCGAGCGCGAGGCGCGCGCGGCGTACTCGAAGGTCATCTGAGCTGGAGCTGCCGATGAAAGAATCGATCGTCATCCTGAAAAGCGAGCACCGCTCGATCTCCGCGGTGCTGCTCGGCCTCAAGCACCTCGCCGAGATCGCGCAGGACAGGCGCCTCAAGCCCGAATTCCAGGTGTTCCGCAGCATGCTGCGCTACATCGACCAGTATCCCGAGCGACTGCACCATCCCAAGGAGGACGAGCACCTGTTCGCGCGGCTCCTCCACCGCTGCCCCGACGCCCGGGCGCTGGTGGAAGGCCTGCAGGCCGAGCACGTGCGCGGCGCGCAGCTCGTGCGCGAGCTCGAGCGCAAGCTCGTCTTCTTCGAGGAAGGCTGGCCCGAGGGCGCGGCCGAGTTCCTGGGTGCGGTCGACGCCTACGCGGACTTCCACTGGAAGCACATGCGCAAGGAGGAGGTCGAGGTCCTGCCGCTCGCCGAGAAGCACCTCACCGACGACGACTGGCGCGCGATCGACCGCGCCTTTCAGGCGAACGAAGACCCGATCGCCAAGATCGAGGAGCGCGACTTCGGCAGGCTCTTCTCGCGCATCGCCACGCTCGCTCCGGCGCCGGTGGGCCTGGGCGAGGCCTGGAAGCGCGTCTCGAACTAGCTCGTTACGAACTAGCTCGCTGCAGGCTGGCAGGCGCGGCAGTGCCGCGCGCCGGGGTATTCCAGCAATCTCGCGTACGGGATGTCGGCGCCGCAGGCCGCGCACACGCCGTAGTCGGGCGTGTGCAGCCGCGGCAGCTCAGTGGGTGCGCCGGCGCGGATCAGGCGCTCGAGGTTTTCGCGCTGTTCCAGGGTGAGATAGCGATAATGCATGGTATTCCTCAGCGGGTAACCAGGACGGGCAGCTTGGAGTGCGACAGCACGCGCGCGGTCTCGCTGCCGAGCAGCAGCCCGCCGACCGCGCCGCGGCCGTGCGAGGCCATGGCGATGGCGTCGCACTTCGCCGCGCGCGCCGCCCGCAGGATCCCGGCGTGCGGCCGCTCGGCCGTGACGATGCGCGTCTCGCACGCCACGCCGGCGCTCTTGGCCTCGATCTCGACCGCGGCAAGCGCCTTCTTCGCCGACTTCAGGGACTGCGTCTTGTAATCCGCAGGCGACATGCCGGGGACGTAGTAGACCGCGATCTCGCCGTAGACCGCGGGGCGCCACGGCGGCACCACGTAGACTCCCGTGACCTTGGCGCCCAGGCTCTGCGCGAGCCGCACGCCCGCCCGGACGCCTTTGTCGGCGAGCTTCGATCCGTCGGTTGGAATGGCTATGTGCTTGAACATGTACACACGCTACGCCCGGCCCGCAGCGCAAGCTTGATTTGGCTCAAGAGATCGGCAGGAGGCGCGCCTACAGTGAAAACATGGAACCGATCCGCAGCGCGGTCGAGCTTTATGCCCACGCCATCGCCGTCGAGCGCGAGGCCGCGGAACGGTATGCCGAATTTGCGCAGCGCATGAACGACCTGGGCGAGGAGGCGGTGGCCGCGGTGTTCGGCAGGCTCGCCGGCCTGGAGGCCGAGCACCTCGGCGCGCTCGAGCGCCGCACCGCCGGGCTTGCGTTGCCGCGGCTCGAGACCGATGAATACCGCTGGCTCGACGCGGGCGCGCCCGAGACCGCGGCGCGCGAGCTGGTCTACCGGCTGATGACCCCGCACAACGCGCTCGCCATCGCGCTCGGCGCCGAGCGGCGCGCGCAGGCGTTCTTCGAGCACGTGGTCACCGGCGCGGAGGACCCTGCGCTGCGCGCTCTGGCGCGCGAGATGGCCGCCGACGAGCGCGAGCACGTAGCGATGATCGAAGAGCTCCTCGCACGGACGCCCGCAGCGCTGGTCGACTGGGCGTCGCTCTACCAGATGAACTAGGAGGCCTGCATGTACAAGCACATTCTCATTCCGATCGACGGATCGAACCTCGCCGACAAGGCGATCGAAGCGGGCATCGACTTCGCGCGCAGCGCCAAGGCGAAAGTAACGCTCTTTACCGCGGTGCCGGAATACCAGCCGCCCAGCGAGGCCGACCTGATGTCGCGCCGCAAAGCCATCTCGCTCTGGGACCACGAGCGCATCTCGCGCGACAAGGCGCATGCGATCCTGCGTCCGGCCGCGGAGCGGCTGCGCGCCGCCGGCATCGAGTGCGACACCGCGCACGCCGAGTGCAACCGTCCGCACGAGGCGATCATCGACGCGGCGCGCGCGCGCTGCTGCGACCTGATCCTCATGTCCTCGCACGGCCGCCACGGCCTGAGCGAGCTCTGGCACGGAAGCGAGACGCACGCAGTGCTCAAGCACTCGAGCATCCCCACGCTCGTCTACCGCTAAATTTCGTCAATCGGCGCGACGCCGGCGGCCCGGCCGGGATTAGAATGGGGTGCAAGACGATGGCGCAAGATCCCAATACGCAACGGCCCGGCCCCTCGTTCGATCAACCGCTCGAGATGCTCGCAGCTTGCCACGAGCGCATCGAGGAGAAGCTCGCCGCGCTCGAGCAGCTGGTATCGCACCTCGAGAAGCACGGCTGCGATTCCGAAGCGCGCGCCGCCGCCCAGGCGGTGCTGCGCTACTTCGACACCTCCGGGGTTTACCACCACCAGGACGAGGACCAGGACCTCTTCCCGCTGCTGCGCACGCGCGCGGCGGCGCAGGGACGCGCCGAGATCGCCGCCGCCATCGACGAGCTCGAGCGCGAGCACGAGACCATGGACGCCCAGTGGCGGCGGCTGCGGCAGCGCCTGCTCGTGGTCGTCGAGGGCGAGCCGCGCCTCGCCGCCGAGGATGTGACGCGCTTCGCCTGGCTGTACCGGCGCCACATGGACCGCGAGGGCGCCGCGGTGCTGCCTTTCGCCCGCGAGGCCCTGGACGCGGCCGAGCGCGCCTCGCTCGGCGAGCGCATGGCCGCGCGCCGCGGCAAGGCTCGATGAACGTCGGGGGCCGATGGATGTAAGAGCGAAAGTCGCCTACGATCCGGGGAAGGCGCATCTCGCCGACCTCAAGCGCGCGGGGTACGAAACGCCATGAAGCCCTCGCTCAAGGCGGGCCTCACCCATTCGAAGAGTATCCAGGTCGACGAGTCGCGCTGCATCGGCTTCATGGGGAAGGAAGGCGCGGTCTATGCGACCCCGCGCATGGTGAGCGACGTCGAGTACGCCTGCCGCGAGTTCCTGCTCGCGCACCTCGACGCCGGCGAGGACTCGGTCGGCGCGCACGTCTCGATCGATCATCTCGCGCCCACGCCGATGGGCCTTTCGGCCACGATCGAGCTCAGCGTCGCCGAAGTCGATCGCCGCAAGGTGGTGTTCACGTTCTCGGTGAAGGACCCGGTCGAGGAGGTCGGCCGCGGCCGCCACGTGCGCTTCGTGGTCGACACCGCGAAGACCCGCGAGCGCCTCGCCGCGAAACGCGCCAAAGCCGGACTCAAGTAAGAACTAGTTCTTCTTTTCTTCCCAGCCGCCGCCGAGCGCCTTCATCAGATCGACCGTGAAGGCGAGCCGCGCCTGGCGGTTGCGCACGAAGGCAAGCTCGGCGTCGTTGGCGGTGCGCTGCGCATCGAGCACCTCGAGGTAGGGCGAGTAGCCGGACTCGTAGCGCACGTTGGACAGGTCGAGCGCGTTGCGCGCCGCCTGGAGCCGCACCCACAGCTCTTCCTCGGTGGCGGCGCTCTCGCTGACGTTGACCAGCGCATCGGCGACTTCGCGGAACGCGGTCTCGACCGAGCGCTGGTAGCCGGCGAGCGCCTGCTCGCGCCGCGCCTGCGTCTGGTCGACCCGCGCCGCGCGCCGCCCGGCGTCGAAGATCGGCCCGGCGAGGCCGGCGCCGATCGACCAGACGGCGCCGCTGCGCGAGATTACGTCGCCGAGCTCCGCGCTCTGCGCGCCGAGGAGGGCGGTAAGCGAGATGGACGGGAAGAGCGCCGCGCGCGCGACGCCGATCTGGGCGTTGGCCGCGTGCAGGGATTCTTCGGCCGAGCGGATGTCCGGCCGCCGCCCGAGCAGCGTGGAGGGCAGTCCCGCGGGCGGGGTCGGCGGCACCGGCAGCGAGAAAAGGTCGCCCCGGGCGAGCTTGAGGTCGAGCCGCCCGGTGAACACCGCGAGCAGCCGCTCGGTGAGCGCGCGGGTGCGCTCGGCATCGCGTTTCTGCACCAGCGCGTCGGAGAGCGCGCCCTGCGCCTGGTACACGTCGAGCTCGGGGGCGAGCCCGGCATCGAGCCGGGCCTTGGCGATCTCGAGCGAGTCGCGCCGCGACAGGATCGTGGTGTCCAGGACCAGGATCTGCGCGTCGAGCGAGCGCAGCGCGAAGTAGGCCTGCGCGGTGCCGCCCGCGAGCGTGAGGCTCACCACGTCCCGGGAGAACTGCGTGGAGCTGAAGTTCGCCTGCGCCGCCTCGCTCGCGCGCGCGAATTTCCCCCAGAAGTCGAGCTCGAAGCTGGTCGAGGCGCTGATCTGGTACTGGTTGCGATTCACCGCGATGCCCGGCTGCGGCGGCGGGATCACGACGTTGCTCACGTGGCTGCGCGTGGCCGAGGCGCTTCCGGTCACCTCGGGGTAGTACGCGGCGTTCGTCTCGCGAAGCAGTCCTTCGGCCTCGCGCACGCGCGCGATGGCGAGGCGCATGTCGGCATTGCTCGTGCGCGCGGCGGAGATCAGGTCGTCGAGCGTGGCGTCGCTGTAGAGCTTCCACCATTCTTCGGCAACCGGCGCCGCCTCGCCCGCGCCCGCCGCGACCGGATATTCCTTGGGCACATCCATCGCCGGCCGCTCGTAGTTCGGCCCGACCGTCGTACACCCGCCCAGGAAAACAAGTAACCCCCAAAAAGAGGCAAGCGGTCGCCGATTCTTCATTGCGCTTGCGCGCGCGGCTTCCTGCGGCGCGCGACGACCACGAAGAACAGCGGCACGAAGATCGTCGCGATGAAGGTGGCGGCGAGCATCCCGCCCACCACGCCGGTGCCCATGGAGCGGCGCGCACCGGCCCCGGCGCCGGTGGCGATCATGAGCGGCGTGACGCCGAGCACGAAGGCGAGCGAGGTCATCACGATCGGCCGGAAGCGCAGGCGCGCCGCGTTGAGCGCGGCCTCGGCGGCGCTCTTGCCTTCGAGGAAACCCTGCTGGGCGAACTCGACGATCAGGATCGCGTTCTTGGCGGCGAGGCCGATCAGCACCACCAGGCCAATCTGGAAGTAGATGTCGTTCTCCAGCCCGCGGAGCGCGACCAGGCCGAGCGCGCCCGCGACCGCGAAGGGCACGGCGAGCACCACTGCGAATGGAAGAAGCCAGCGCTCGTAGAGCGCGGCGAGGATCAGGAACACCATGACGATCGCGAGGCCGAAGGCGATCGCGGACTGGCGGCCGGTGCGCTTTTCCTGGAACGCCTGTCCGGACCAGGCGATGGTGTAGCCCTCGGGCAGCGCGCGGGCGGCGACCTCCTCGACCGCACGGATCGCCTCCCCCGAGGACACGCCGGGCTTGCCGTTGCCCAGCACGCGCGCCGCGAGGAAGCCGTTGAAGCGCTCGAGCTGCTCGGGGCCCACGACGTTCGAGGTCTGGATCAGCGACTTGAGCGGGATCATCTCGCGCGAGAGCGAGGAGCGCACATAGACCGCGCCGAGGTCCCCGGGCTGCGAGCGGAACGGCGCGTCGGCCTGGATCTGCACCCGGTAGGTGCGGCCGAACTTGTTGAAGTCGTTCACGTACAGCGCCGCCATGGTGCTCTGCAGGGCATCGAAGATGTCCTGCACCGGCACGCCGAGCGACAGCGCCTTCTCGCGGTCGACCTCGACCTTGAGCTGCGGCACCGTCGGCCGGTAGAACGAGTTGATCGCGGTGAGCTCGGGATGCCGGCGCAGCTCCTCGAGGAAGGCCTGCGTCACCAGGAAGAGCCGCTGCGGATCGGAGTCGGTGCGCGCCTGCAGGTAGAGCTCGAAGCCCCCGGCGGTGCCGAGGCCGCGGATCGCCGCGGGGTTGAACGCGATCACCATGCCGTCGCGGAACTGCGCGCTCTTCTGCGCCACGTCGCGCGCCACGCGCGCGGCCGGGCTGTCGGGCCGCACCTCCCAGGGCTTGAGCGGGATGAACAGCGTGGAGGTGTTGGTCTTGTTGCCGCCGCCGAGGAGGTCGAAGCCCACGATCCCCATCACCGTCAGCACACCGGGCGTGTTCTGAGCGATGTCGCTCACCGCCGAGGTGAGCTTCCTGGTGCGCTCGAGCGTCGCGCCGTCGGGAAGCTGGATGTTGCCGAAGATATAGCCCTGGTCCTCCGCGGGCACGAAGCTCGTGGGCACCACCAGGAAGAGACCCACGCACAGGGCGATGACCGAGAGAAAGCCGACCAGCGACAGCACCGGGTGCGCGAGGAGGCGCTCCACGCCGCCGAGGAAGCGCCGCGTGGTCCAGGCGAAAGCGCGGTTGAACGGCGCGAACAGGAACGCGAGGCGCCCGCCGTGGTGGCCGCCCTTCTGCATGAGCAGCGCGCACAGCGCCGGCGTGAGCGTGAGCGCCATGAAGCCCGAGATCACCACCGCGAAGGTGAGCGTGACCGCGAACTGGCGGTAGAGCTGGCCGGCGATGCCGCCGAGGAAGGCCACCGGGACGAACACCGCGCACAGCACGAGCACGATTGCAACGACTGCGCCCGACACCTCGCGCATCGCCTCGAGCGCCGCCTCGAAGGGCGGCATGTCGTTCTCGCGCATCAGGCGCTCGACGTTCTCCAGCACCACGATGGCGTCGTCGACCACGATGCCGATGGCGAGCACCAGCGCGAACAGC
>DASYPG010000204.1:0-4569 GCA_036006885.1 Burkholderiales bacterium
AAGATGCACACCGAGGCGTCCGAGGCCGCCACGCGCCGCGCCTGCGCCAGCAAGTCCTCCATCCCCGAAGAGCGCGTAATGAGCTCCGCCCTCCAGCCCTCCATGTCCCCAACGATCGGACTGGAAAGACGCATCGCCTCAGCCACCGTGTCCAGCAACACCTTGGGCTCGAAGGGCTTGGTCAAAAACGAAAACACCCCTCGGCGCGTCGCCATCACCGCCTCCGGAATGGTCCCGTGCGCCGTCAAAATCACCACCGGCAGCGACGGCGAATCCCGGTGTATGGCATCAAACAGCGCCATCCCATCCATGCCCTGCATGCGCAAATCCGTCACCACCGCCTGCGGCCTCGCCACCGACAACGCCGCCAGCGCCGCCTCCCCAGACTCCACCGCCGTCACCGCATACCCCGACGCCGTCAGCCTCATCGCAATCAACTGCAGCAAATCCTTGTCGTCGTCAACCAGCAGGACCTTGGGATTCTCATTGCTCATCGCTTATGCCTTTTTCTCAGACTGACCAGGGTAATTCTTGCCGCGTGTCGTTACGCGGCGTCGGCAAGCGTACGCGCCGAACGGCGCGGAAGTGTGACACGGAAATGACCCCCGCTTCCCTCGGGCACCACGGCGATGTGGCCGCCGTGCGCCTCGACCAGCTCGCGCGCAATGGCGAGGCCCAGGCCGCTACCCTTGATGCGCGTGCCCTCGCCTTTGCCGCGGCCGCGGAAGAAAAGATCGAAGATCGATTCGCGCTCCTCGGGCGCCACGCCCGGTCCCGAATCGATCACCTCGATCACCGCTTCGCCCGATTGCACGCGCGCCCGCACCGTGATGCGCCCGCCGGGCGGCGTGAACTTGACCGCATTGCTGACGAGGTTGTCGATGATCGAGCGCAGCTTCTCGGGATCGGCCTCGAGCATCGCCGCCTCCGCGTCGACCTCCAGGCGCAGGTCCTTCGAGCGCGCCGCAAGCTCGTGCGCCCGCGCCGCTTCCGCCACCAGCGAATCGAGCAGGACCGGCTTCACCTCGAGCGACGCCGCGGCGTGGAGCGCGCGCTGGTAGTCGAGGAGCTCCTCGATCAGGCGCTGCAGCTTGATGCTGTTGTCGCGCACGATCGACACCACCTGCTTCTGCGCCGGCACCAGCGGTCCCGCCACCTGGTCGTTCAGCAGCTCCGCGCCTTCGCGCAGCGCGGTGAGCGGCGTCTTCAGCTCGTGCGAAACGTGGCGCAGGAAGCGGTTTTTCTGCGTCTCGAACTCCTCGAGGCGCCGGCGCAGCCAGTCGAGGCGCCGGCCGAGATAGCGCAGGTCCTCGGGACCGCGCACCGCGATCGGACGCGAGAAGTCGGCGGCTCCAAGCTGGCGGATCGCGTTGTCGATCGTCGCGATCGGGCGCGAGATGTAGCGCGTCAGGGCGAGCGCGATCGTGAGCGCCACCGCGGTGCTGAAGAGAAGCAGCAGGATGAGCCCACGCTGCACCTCGTCGGCGCTCGCGCGCAGGTGCTCGACCTCGCGGTCGACGATGAGGTTGTTGATCGCGAGGACCTCGCGCGCCGCGTCGACGAGCTGGTCCACGCGCCCGGTGATTTCGGCCGCCTCGACGCGACTGCGCGGCAAGCCGGTGAGCAGGTCATAGAGCGACTGCTCGTAGCCCACGGCGCGGCTCAGCGCGCCGAGCTGCGCGCGGTCGAGCGGGAGCTCCCCGATCTCGTCGGCGAGCTGGCGGAAGCTGCGGTGCACCTTCGCGTAGCCCTGCAGCAGCTCCGGGTCGTCGAGCACCGCCGCCTGTTGCGCCAGGCGCTCGATCATGCCGATGCGCTCGACCAGCGCCCGGCTCGCGCGCGCAGCCTGCGAGGCGTTGAACACTGCGCTGCGGCTCTGGCCGGCGAGACGCTCGGTGTTCCACGCCGAGTAGGCGAGCGCGCCCACGAGCGGAAGCGCGACGAGAGTGAAGCCTGCGAGCAACAGCCCGAGGAAGGAGCGCGGGTAACTCATTCAATCAGACATCGTTACACGCACTTGGACAAAGTCCAATGTCAGGTGTTCACGACAGACTGTTGTCGCTCCTGCACGACGCCTACCCGTCCCAGGATCCGGTTGGCGCCGACCACCGTGCAGTGCGACGGAACGTCGCGCGTCACGACCGCATTCGCGCCGACGGTCGCGCCGTGCCCTACGCGGATCGCGCCGAGGATCTTCGCGCCGGCGCCGATGCACACGTCGTCCTCGATCACGGGGGCGGCGGAGTCCGACGGGTGCTTGTTCCCGATCGTCACCTGCTGCATGACCGTGACGCGGCTGCCGATCGAGGCGTTGCGGTGGATGAAGATGCCGTACGGATGCGGCATCAGGATCGGTGCGGACAGCGGACAGTAGATGCCGCAGTTGAGCAGCGTGCTCATGAAGTCCGAAAGCAGGGGCACCCGGTGCCGGCAGGCGAACTGGAGGATGCGCGCGGCGAGCGGGTTCGCCCCGACCACGGTGTCCGAGAACCTGCGCTCGACCCGCCGCTCGAGCCAGCGCAGCAGCGCGCGCTCGACCTTGGCGGCCGCCGGAGGCAGCGCTTCGGCGCGCTCGACTACGATCGATTCGATGCGCGGCCGGTACGTGTCGGGTGGATCGAAGAGCACCGCCACGTCGGCGCCGCGCGGCCGCTCGGCGTAAGTGAGCTCGAGCGCATCGAGCCCGGCCGGAAAGGCGGGCGCAAGATCGCGCACCACGCGTTCGCGCAGGGCGGCATTGTCGAACCCCACGAAGGCGACGGCGGCATGCCGCGACTGCAGGACCAGGTTGAGCTTCGCAAGCAGCGCAAACGGGTTCGGCAGCGCGCGGTAGAGAACGCGCCGCAGCCGCGGCAGGGCAGCGCGCACCTGGTCCCACGAGGCTTGCTTCGCCGCGTGACCGAGCAGCCGCATATCGCGGCGCGCCGGCCACAGGTTGCCGATGCGCTCGAGCGCGCCGCGCGGGTCGGCGTGCCAAAGCTGCGACAGCCAGGCGGCGCGGGCCTCGTCGATGCCCTGGGCCTGGATCGCCTCGACCAGGCTGTGGAGGAGGAGCACGTCGGGCCGGCCGGAAAGGAGCTCTTCCGAGCGCAGGAGGGCGCGCCCTGCGCGGTAGTAGTCGCCAACCGCGTGGACCTCGAGAAAGCTCGGCCTGCCGACCTCGTCGCTCCAGGCCAGCGTGAACTGCACCCGCTGGCGCTCGTCGCGGAAGATTTGCACCAGGCGCAGGTCGAAGTCCTGGGCGAAGCGCGCCATGCGGCGCGGCATTCCGGGCAGGGCGTCCTGGGCGACCGCGAGCGCGACCTGGGCGAAGGCCCCCTCCGGCCCCAGGGAGCGAAACGGCACGCCTTCGTCTCGCAGGCGGTCAAGCAGCGCCTCTGCAACGTAGCCGCGCTCGTCCATCAGCCGTCCCCTTTCGACATCGCCTGCGATATCACCTTGATCGGGTTCCCTTTCGACAGTTTGCATGTGTCACGAATGCGACGCAAACAGATCCGATCAGCCTGTTGCTGGACCGCAGATGCGGTTGAAAGCCGCGAAAACGGCTGGCTAGGATCGGGCCCATGAAAAATCTACAACGCCGGGTCACCGTCATTGCCGCAGCTCTTTCCCTCACCGCCGCGCCGAGCGCTCGGGCCTTTGAAGCCATCGACACCATAGATTGGCCCGCGCACGGCGTGTTCCCCGCCTACCCCGCCGACGAGACCCGGCCCATCGGAATCATGCTGGAAGCCGGCGTCATGCGCGACGACAACGTGCTTCGCGCCGAGACCAACCCGCAGGCCGATACCGTCACCCGTGTGGGCGGCGCCGTGCGATACGACCAGCGCATTATCGGCCGCCAGCGGCTGCGCCTGGACGCGCGCGGCGACTACTACAAGTATGCCCACTCTACCAACCTCGACCACGGGGCCTACGCGCTGGCGGGCGATTGGCTGTGGGAAGCCGGCAACAGTCTCGCGGGAACCCTCACGGCCGGCTACCTACAGCGCCAAGCCGATCCCAGCGAGACCCAGGCCGACCGCCTCGACCTGGTGAAATCGGGGACGCTTTCAGGCACGGCCGTCTACCTCATCACGCCGGGCTTGCGACTGCGCGGCGGCCTCTCTGGACTGAAGGAGGAGCGCACGCAGGCAGTCAAGACCGAGACCAATGCCGTCAGCGCAACCGCTGCGGTGGAATATGTAAGCCCTCTCCTCAACACGGTCGGGCTCGAATATCGCGGTACGCAGGGCGAGGCCCCCCTCGCGGTCGGGGCGACCGGAAACCCCGACTACGTCGAGCGCGAGCTCGCCGTGGTGATGACCTATGCGCTCGGCGCCCAACTGCGCTTCGCAGGACGCCTCGGGTATACCTCGCGCGATTACGACCAGGAAAACGCCACCCAGCATAATTTCGCAGGCCCGACCGGGCGCATGAGGCTCGAGTGGCTGCCGGGGTACAAGACGATTCTCGGCTTCGACGCCTATCGCGAGCCGCGCTCGGTGATAGAGGTGAACGCGAGCCACATGATCGTAAGCGGCGTCAGCTTCGGCCCGCGCTGGGCCGTGACGAACAAGGTCGTGCTCG
>DASYPG010000205.1:0-8162 GCA_036006885.1 Burkholderiales bacterium
CGGGATCGCTCCAGTGGATCTCGAAATAGGGCGCGTCGCCGCGCCGGAAGATGCGCGCGCCTTCGCGTCCCTGCGCCCAGCAGGCGCGGTTGGTGGGGATCTCGACGAGGCTCATGACGTATTCGAAGGCCGCGCGCGGCTCGGCGAAGCGCGCGATGTCCGAAAGCGTCTGGCGCGTGGCGTGGACCAGCTCGATCTCGCCGCGGTCGGCGCGCGCGAGCGCCTGCCGCGGCTCGATCCAGGCGTGGTGCACCGTCTCGGCCGCGTCGTGCGCGCCTTCCTGGCCGGCCGGCGCCAGCGTGACGAAAAAGCGCGTATCGAAGCGCCGGCTGCGCCCGGGCTGCGTGATCCAGTGGCCGTAGTAGGCGAGCGCGCCGGCGGGAATGTACAGGTTCTCTCGCTCGAGCAGCTCGAGGAACGGGCTCGCGCGCTGCTCCATGAGGTCCCGCGCGCGCGCGGGAAGCACCGGGTTTCCGTTCGCGTCGCAGGCGAGCAGCACGCCCGCCTCCTCGAAGCACTCGCGCACCGCCGCGACGTAATAGCCGAGCCCGCCGCTCGCGAGCCCCAGGCGCTGGTTAGCCTGCGCCTCGGTGAGCCCGAGCACACGCCGCGGCGCGACGTCGCTTGCATCGAGTGAGCCCCCGGGGAACACGTAGGCGCCGCCGAGGAACGCGGCGTTCTGCGTCCGCTGCAGCATCAGCGTTTCGAGGCTGCGCGCGCCCGCGCGCAGAAGCATCAGCGTGGCAGCCGGCCGCGGCAGGATAGGTGTCGCCGCCAGAGGCGGCGTCTGCGCCGCGGTCACGCCGTGCGGCCGGCGCGGTCCTTGTCGTTCTGCGCCTTGATCATCGCCCGCATCTTCTCCCAGTCGGCGTCGGAGAGCCTGTCGAGCTCGGTGAAATACCCCCCCGAGCCGGTGGCGAGGTAGCCGCCGCCGTCGATCGCGATGGTCTCGCCGGTGAGCCATTCGCAGCCGTCGGCCATGAGGAAGGTGGCGAGGTGCTGCAGCTCCTCCATCCGGCCGACGCGCCGCATCGGGTTCACGTCGGCCGACTTGTCGAACCCCCCGTCGGGGCGCAGCCGCTTGGTAGCCCCTTCGGTCGGGAACGGGCCGGGCGCGATCGCGTTGAGGCGGATGCCGAAGCGGCCCCATTCGACCGCGAGCGACTTCGTCATCACGTGCAGGCCCGCCTTCGACATCGCCGAAGGCACGACGTACGGCGAGCCGGTGTGCACCCAGGTGACGAGGATGCTGACGACCGAGCCCTTGTGCCCGCCCGCGATCCAGCGCTTGCCCACCGCGTGCGTGACATAGAACGTGCCGTGGAACACGATGTTGGCGATCGCGTTGAAGCCGTTGGGGCTGAGATCCTTTGTCGGGCTGATGAAGTTGCCCGCCGCGTTGTTGACGAGCCCCGTGAGCGGCCCGCTCTCGTCCCAGATGCGCTGGACCATCGCGTCGACGGCCGCGGCGTCGCGGATGTCGACCGAATGGGTTCTCACCTCGCCACCGTGAGATTTCATCAATCCTTGGGCGGTCTCCTCGAGCACCGCGCCGCGCCGCCCGGCCAGCCACAGCTCCGCGCCCAGCGCGAGATAGCGCGCCGCGATCTCCTTGCCGAGACCGGTGCCGCCGCCCGTGACGAGGATGCGCTTACCCTTGAGGAGATCCTGCCTGAACATGAGGGCTCATCTGCGAGTCCTCTATTCTAGGCGACCTTGTTCCTGAGGTAGTGAAGCTCCTGGGTCTCGCCCGCATACCCCCAGGAGTCGGCGGAAAGCTCCTCGACCGCCACGTACCCCGAAGCCTCGCCGAGCAGCGTTTGAAGCGCTCGGTTCACTTCGCGGACATAGCGCGCCTTCTCGTGCCTCAGGTTGGTGCCCGCGGTCACCTTCACGTCGATGAAGTAGCCCCGCACGGGCAGCGGGACGCCGCCGCGCGCCCATTGACCGGCGGGCACGTATTGCACCACCACGGTGGTTCTCGCGCGCTCCTTGCCGAGCATCTCGACGGTCAGGTCGGTGAGCACCGCGATGGCGCGCGCGGTAAGCTCGTCCGAAGGGGTAACGGCGAGCGTAGCGCTTACGTAGGGCATGTCAGGTTACGTACTGCGCGATGCCGTTGCCGAACGACCAGTTCTCCTTCTTCACCTCGACCAGGCTCACGAACACGTCCTGGGTGATCACCTGGGGTGAACAGCGACTTGATGGGTTCGACAATGAAGCGGTAGACGGCCTCCGCGCGTTCCCGGTGCGCCTGGCGGATCAGAGCCTGCACCAGCTCGGGATTGCGGGTAACGGCTTCGAAGGTGAGCGGTTCCATGTTGGGTCCTTTCAGTTGAGGCTGACGGCGGCTTCGCCGCCGAGCGAATTCACGAGCGCGATTCCCGGGTGCTGCAGCCGGTAGCAGTGGCCCGGCTCGAGCACGATGTCGCGCACCTGATTCTCTTCGGTGATCCAGAGAGCTCCCTCGAGCGCGCATACCGTGCTGCCTGCGCCGTCGACCACCTTGAGGGTCTGGTTGGGGCCGAGTCTCACTGCCCCCGATCCGAGCTCGATCTGCATGTCCGGCATCCTCTTGGCTTGCGTTTGGTATGCGTAGGATGCATGCTGTTCGCCCTCGGCTCAAACGGTAAAATCTCAAGCGTCGCATGAGCAATAGGAATGCATTGCCGTCGCTAGACCTGCTCGTGGGGTTCGAGGCGGCGGCGCGGCACCTGTCGTTCACCAAGGCGGGCGAGGAGCTCTTCCTCACGCAGTCGGCGGTGAGCCGCCAGATCAAGGAGCTCGAGGAGCAGCTCGGCGTGGAGCTGTTCCAGCGCCGCCACCGGGCGCTCGCGCTCACCAGCGCCGGAAAATCGTTCTACGCGTCTGCAGCCCAGGTGCTGACCACCATGCGCGCGGCGACCGAGCAACTGCGCACCCAGGCAGGCAAGAAGGGACTATCGGTCACGACCACGAACTCCTTCGCCGCACTGTGGCTCATTCCGCGTCTTGCGGGCTTCACGCGCACGCATCCCGGAGTCGACGTGCGCATCATGGCCGAGACGCGGGTTCAGGACCTCGATCGCGACGGCCTCGACGTCGCCGTCCGCCACGGCCCGGCGTCGCTCGCCGGCTCGGACGCGGTGCGGCTGATGGGCGAGCGCGTCTTTCCGGTCTGCAGCCCCAAGCTCCTGAAGGACAAGTCGAAGCCGCTGCGCGAGCCGCAGGATCTGCGTTACCACTGCTTGCTGCAATACGACGACCCGGAGGGACGCCATCCCTGGCTGCACTGGAAAACCTGGCTCGAGGTCGAGCGCGTCGCCGACCTGCGCCCGGCCGGCACGCTGTCATTCTCGGGCTACGAGCAAATCATCCCGGCGGCGATCGCCGGCCACGGCGTAGCGCTCGGCCGTAGCCCACTGGTGAAGGACCTTATCGCCTCGGGCGAGCTCGCGGTCCCGTTCAAGAGCAGCGCCGATCCGGCGCGCGCCTACTACGCGATCGTGTCGAGGGCCGCGGAGGGGCGAAGGGAAGTGGCGGAGTTCGTTTCCTGGCTGAAACAGGAAGCGGCGAAGAAGTAGGACCGGGAAAATCGGGGTCAGACCCCGATTTCTATCACACGGTCAGCACGATCTTGCCGATGTGCTGCGAGGTCTCCATCAGGCGATGGGCCTCGGCGGCCTCGCCGAGCGGGAAGGTCCTGTAGATCACGGGCTTGATTTTGCCGGCGTCGATGAGCGGCAAGATCTTCTCGCGCAGGTTGCGCGCGATGGATCCCTTGAACTCGACCGGCCGCGGACGCAGGGTCGAGCCGCTGATCGTGAGGCGCCGGCGCATCACTTCGTTGATGTCGAGCTCGGTCTTATGGCCGCGCAGGAAGGCGATGAACACCAGCCGCCCGTCGTCGGCGAGGCTTTTGAGCTCCTTCGGCACGTAGTCGCCGCCGACCATGTCCAGGATCACGTTGACGCCCTTGCCTTCGGTGGCGGCCTTGATCTCCGCCGCGAAGTCCTGCGTCTTGTAGTTGATGGCCTTGTCCGCGCCGAGGCGCACGCAGGCGGCGCATTTCTCATCCGACCCGGCGGTGGCGAATACGCGGTTCCCGGTTGCCTTCGCCATCTGGATGGCGCTTACGCCGATGCCCGAGGTGCCGCCTTGGACCAGCAGCGATTCGCCCGGCGCCAGCCTGGCGCGGTCGTAGACGTTGGCCCACACCGTGAAGAAGGTCTCCGGAAGCGAGGCCGCCTCGGTCAGAGTCCAGCCCTTCGGTACCGGCAAGGCAGTCACCTCTGGCGCGACGCAGTATTCGGCGTAGCCCCCGCCATGCACCAGCGCGCACACCTTGTCGCCCGGTTTGAAAGCCTTTACGGAGGAACCGGCGGCGGCAATCTCGCCGGCGACTTCCAGCCCCGGTAGATCCGACGCGTCGGGCGGCACCGGATAGTTTCCGCTGCGCTGCAAGACATCGGGACGGTTCACGCCGGCGGCTGCGACCCTGATCAGGATCTCGTTTGCCTTCGGCGCCGGCACCGGGCGCACGACCGACTGGAGCACCTCCGGGCCGCCGGGCTTCGCGATCTCGACGGCGCGCATCTCTTTCGGAATCATCTATGCCATCATAGCGGCATGGCCCAATTCCGCGTCGAATTCGTGCTTGACCAGCCGTCGGGGAAATATCTCGCGGAGATGTACCACCCGGACAATCACAGCGAGCTGCTGGTGCGCACCGAGGCGCTCTATCCCACGGAAGCTGCGGCGGTGCTCGGCCTGGTCCAGCTCTTCAAGAACGCGGTGCTGCAGTTTCCGGAGCCCGGCGAACCGGTGAGGAAGATCGGCAAGCCGAAGAAGAAGGCGAAGGCCGCCACGAAAGCGAAGAAGCCCAAGAAGGCCAAGCGGGCCAAGATGTCCAAGCGAGCCAAGCGCGGCAAGAAGCGCAAGTAAACCGATTGCTGGAGGAGACTCGAATGCATTTCGCACGCGTCCTGGCCGCGGCGGCCCTGCTCGTCGCGCTTCCCGCTGCCGCGGATTTCAACGACAAGAAGCCGGTCAACGCGACCGTCACCGGCGCGACGCCGAGCGGCTACCCGCGCACCATGGTCGAGGGCCTGAACGCCGTCGTGCGCGACGCTTACCCGGGGTCGGCGGTGTCGTTCAAGCCGAACTCGCCTGGCGGCGGGGTGCTCGCGATCGCCGAGCGGCAGGCCGACTTCACCGCGACCGCGACCGGCACCGAGATCCGTCTCGCCAACGAGGGCCGCGACCCGTACAAGGCGCCGCTCAAGGGCAAGTTCAGCTACGTGATGATGCTGTACGACAACCAGTTCATGCACTTCCTGATGACCAAGGAGTGGGCCGATGCCAACGGCATCAAGAGCTGGGCCGACATCGCCGCGAAGAAGCCGCGCATGCGCCTCGCGATCAACCGCCCCGACAATCCGCAGACCACGATCGGTGCGCCCTACGAGGTGATGAAAGCCTTCGGCTTCAGCATCAACGACGTGGAGAAATGGGGCGGCAGCTACGTCCTGGGCAACAGCCAGATCGGGCTCGACGCGCTCACCGACGGCAAGGCCGATGTGTTCATGAATGCGCGCAACCTCGGCGACTCGCTGGTGAAGGACGTCGCCGGCAAGCGGCCGCTGCTCTGGATCGACGGCGACAAGGCGACCATCCAGAAGGCGGCCGACGCGTTCAACTTCAAGGCCGACATGGTCCCGGCCGGCACCTATCCGTTCATGGAGAAGGAATACCCGACCGTGCGCCAGTGGGTCGCGCTGCTCGCCGGCAGCCACGTTGCCGACGAGGTGGTCTACAAGTACGTGAAGGCCATCGCCGAGAACGAGTCGCGGGTGCAGGCGGTCGGCGGCTCGCTCAAGACCTCGTTCACCACCGCGAAAATGGCCACCAACCCGGCCGGCCTGCCGTACCACCCCGGCGCGCTGCGCTATTACAAGGAAAAGGGGCTGGTTAAGTAACCCCGAGGTAGTTTGAGTTTCCTCAACTGGGAGGGAGCGCGGCATCGCCCCGGCGGGGCGTGGGTGGTGCTGATCCGCGTCGGCTCGGTCATCGCGACGCTCTACGTGCTGTGGATCGGGGCGCTGGCGCAGATCACCGGCAACGCCGCGCTCTGGCTCGCCTCTCATCTCAAGCTCGATTTCCTTTTCGCCTTTGCGACCTGGGCGCGCTCCTACACGGCCAACTGGCACCTCGACATCTCGATCTTCATCGCGGTCACCTTTCCGATCGCCTTCCTGACCACGACCGCGCGCCGCAGCCGCAAGCGCCTCGACTGGAGCGACGTCGCGCTCGCGGCGCTGTCCTTCGCCGCGGCGCTGTACTACATCGTGCTGAACGACAGGTTCCTCCACTGGAGCCGCGGCTTCTCCCAGCCGACGAGCGCGGACATCCTGGTCGGGTTGCTGCTCATCGGGCTGGTGATCGAGCTGTGCCGCCGGAGCACCGGCTGGGGACTCACCACGCTGGTGGTGGTGCTGCTGATGTTTACCGTCTTCGGAAGCTGGCTGCCGGGCGCGCTGCACCATGACAACTTCGGCATCGTCTATTTCATCGAGATGATGACCATCACGGAGAACGGCATCTACGGCGCGCCGCTCGAGGTGGCGGCGACCTACGCGTTCCTGTTCGTGCTGTTCGGCAGCTTCTACGAGAAGTCGGGCGGCGGGCAGCTGTTCTTCGATCTCGCGGGCGCGGTCACCGGCCGCATGCGCGGCGGCGCGGCGAAGGCCTGCGTCACCGCGAGCGGGCTGTACGGCTCGATTTCCGGCAGCCCCACCGCGGACGTCGCCACCACCGGTCCACTCACCATCCCGATCATGAAGAAGATGGGCATCCCGGCGGCGCGCGCCGGCGCCATCGAGGCCACCGCCTCGAGCGGCGGCGCGATGCTGCCGCCGGTGATGGGCGCGGTTGCGTTCATCATGTCCGACATCACCGGCATCGCCTACGCGAGCATCGCCTGGGCCTCGGTCGTCCCGGCGCTGCTCTACTACTACTCGATCTACCTCCTCGTACACAACGAAGCGGTGCGCTTCGACGAGCCGCGGCTGCCCGAAGAGGAGATCGTGCCCCTGCGCAAGGCGCTCACCGGCGGCTGGCGCCACCTCCTGCCGATCGCTGCGCTGATCGGGCTGCTGGTTGCCGGCTACACCCCGGTGTACGTGGCGGCGGGTGCGACCGCAGCCGTGATCGTGCTGTCGTGGTTCCACCGGCCGAGCGCCATTGGCCCGCGCCGTTTTGTCGAGTGCTGTACCGACACCATTACTCAGCTCGTGCCGCTGGTGGGCGCGGTCGCCGCGGCGGGCGTGGTGATCGGCGCCATCGAGATCAGCGCGCTCGCCGGCAAGTTCACGCTGATGATCAACATGGTCTCGGGCGGGCTGCTCATCCCGACGCTGCTGCTTTCGGCGCTGTTCCTGGTCCTGCTCGGCATGGGCATGCCCACGCCCGCGGTCTACATCATGGGCGCGGCGCTGCTCGCGCCGGTGCTTCGCGGCGTGTTCAATCTGCCCGAGATGCAGGTGCACCTCTTCATGCTCTATTTCGCCTGCCTTTCGGCGATCACGCCGCCGGTGGCGGTGGCGAACTTCGCCGCCGGCGCCATCGCCGGCGTGAACCCGATGGCGCTCGGCCCTTACGCGGTGAAGCTCGCCATCGGCGGCTTCATCCTGCCCTTCTACTTCCTGTTCAACCCGGGGCTCAACATGCAGGGCAGCCCCGCGTACATCCTCGAATGCATCTTCTTCGCGGCGGCGATGGTCACCTTCGCCTCGCTCGCGATGCAAGGCTTCCTCGGCCGCGCCGCCATTCCCTGGCCGTTGCGCCTTGTGCTATTCGCCTGCGCGATCGCCACCGTGTCGCCGCGCTTCGACGTCACCGCGGCGGCGACGGCTGTGGGCGCCGCGCTATTGGCGTTCCTGCATTTTCGCCGCCGCCCAGCGAAGGTCGACGTTTCCACCTGACAGGATCACCCCGACCCGCAGCCCTTTGGCCGCGAATTTTTTGCTTTGGAGGGCGGCGAAAGCCAATGCCCCAGTGGGCTCGACCACCAGCTTCATGCGCTCCCAGAGCCAGAACATCGCCCGCAGCAGCTCGTCGTCGGTCACGGTCAGCATGTCGTTCACGTACTTCATCACCAGCGGGAACGTGATGCTCCCGAGCGA
>DASYPG010000206.1:0-3409 GCA_036006885.1 Burkholderiales bacterium
CATGCGCGAGCTGATCACCATCGCATGGCTCGAGGCGAGCCAGCGCAGCGCCTGCGCATGCGGCAGGCTTCCGAGCCATCGGTAGCGCGGCTCGCGCGCCATGCCGGCCCTCGCTTGGGCTTCGAGGGCGGGGTCGAGCGCCGCGCCGAGGTGAACCACTTCGAGGTCCTGTTCGGAGAGAAACGAGAGCGCGGCGAGCGCGCGCAGCGGGTCCTTCTCCGCGCGCAAATGGCCGATCACGCAGACGCGAAAGCGCCGCCGCACCGGCACTTGGCGCAACGTCGTTGCCGAGCTTTGCACCACGACGCGCACCTTCCGCCTCAGCCGCGGCGCCAGCTCGCGCGCCGCCATCGGTTGCAGCACGATCAGCCGATGCGCCAGCTCGAGCGATTCTCGCGCCTCGGCCGACTCGTGGATGTCGCGATAGACGTCGGTGCCGGTGAGCGCCACGACGAGGGGCCGGCCCGCGGGAAATGCCTTGATCCAAGGATGGCTGCGGCGCGCGTGCAGGGCAAGCATGGCGTCCGCGGTGCGCTCGGGCGACCACTGCACTGAGACCTCCACCGCATGGCCCGCGGCGCGCAGGAACGCCGCCCAGCGCAGCGCCGTGTGCCGGTTGCCGTTGCGCGTGCCCGGTCCAGCAGGCGTCACCAGTGCGATTTTCACCCTATTGCCATCTTAGGTTCCCGCAGGGCATTCTTGGCGAAGGAGGGGGAGCAAGCGAATGCACGCTGCGGCGGGCCCGTCACGACGGGTCCGTGGATTCACCTTGGTTGCCATGATGATCGCCGTGATCATCGCCGGGCTGGGCACCCTGTTCCTGGTCAGCGGGTTCTTTGCCACGATCAGCGACGAAGGGCGGATCGTCTACAGCGCCGAATCAGACACTTAGGCGCCTTCCAACCCCCCTCCTTTAGACTCGGGCGCGTGACGGCTGAGCTGATCGAAGAGCTGCGCTCCGCGCGCGCGCACCTGCGGCGCGTGGCCGACGTGCTGGACGGCGAACGCGAGCTCGGTCCGCGCCTTGCGATCGTCAACCCGCCGCGCTGGGAGATCGGCCATGTCGGCTGGTTCCAGGAATGGTGGTGCCTGAGGGACGCGCGCGCGGAGCGCGCCTCGATCCTGCCAAACGCCGACCGGCTCTACGACTCCGCCAACGTAGCCCACGCCACGCGCTGGGAGCTGCCGCTGCCGTCGTTTCGCGAAACCGTCGCATACCGTGACGAGGTCACCGAGCGGCTCATCGCCCGACTGAAGCGCGGCGGCGCTGACCCTGAGGCGTTTCACTATTTCGTCCAGCTCGCCGTGCGCCATGAGGATATGCACGCAGAAGCGTTTCACTACACCCGCCAGACGCTCTCCTATCCCGAACCGGAGGAGGCGCGGCGGCCCATCGCGAAGAGCCTCGGAGGGGACATCGAATACGCCGGCGGAGCCTTCCGCCTAGGATCCAGGCCCGACGATGGCTTCGTGTTCGACAACGAAAAGTGGAGCCATCCGCTGGTGCTGCAGCCGTTCCGCATCTCGCGCGGCTGCGTCACCAATGCGCAATACGGGGAGTTCGTGAGAGCCGGCGGCGAGCCGCCGCGCTACTGGCGCGGGGCCGAGGCGCGCCGCTTCGACCGCTGGGTCGAGCGCTCGCCCGACGAGCCGGTGATGCACGTGAGCTGGCACGAGGCGCGGGCTTACTGCCGCTTCGCCGGGCGGCGCTTGCCGACGGAAGCCGAATGGGAGTTCGCTGCGCTGAACGGCCTCGAAAATACAGCTCAGGTGTGGGAGTGGACCGCCAGCGACTTCCTCCCGTACCCGGGGTTCCTGCGCGATCCGTACAAGGAGTATTCCGAGCCGTGGTTCGGCACGCACAAGGTGCTCCGCGGCGGCAGCTTCGCGACGCCGGCGCGCATCGCGCGTCCTCGCTTCCGCAACTTCTACACGCCGGATCGCGCGGACATCTTCGCGGGCTTTCGTACCTGCGAGGCATGACCGTCATTCGTTCGCGCGACAACCCCCGGGTGAAGCGCTGGGCGAAGCTCGCCACGGACTCGAGGTTTCGAAGGAGCGAGGGGCGAGTTCTGATCGAAGGGCCGCACCTCGTGGCCGAGGCGCTTCAGGCGCGGCTCGAGCCGCTTGCGCTGATCGTGAGCGAATCGGGGCTGAAGAGGAGCGAGGTGCGGAAGCTCGTGGGAGGGCGAGAGCCCGTCGTCTTGGGCGACAGGATCTTCGGCATCGTCGCCGACGCCGAGACGCCGCCGGGGATCGCCGCCGAGATCGAGATCCCGCGCCCCCAGGACGCGGGCTCGAAGCCGGCCGTGTTCCTCGAAGGCGTCCAGGACCCGGCGAACGTCGGCGCGATCCTGCGCAGCGCCGCGGCATTCGGGGTCGGCGAAGTTGTGCTCGACCGGGCCTGCGCCGATGCCTGGTCGCCCAAAGTGCTGCGCTCGGCGATGGGCGGGCATTTCAAACTCGCGTTGCGGCAGGTGGCCGATCTCGCGAGCAGCCTCGAGGACTTTCCCGGGACCATCGTTTGCACGGTGTCGAGCGGCGGAATGCCGCTGAAGGCGCTCGAGCTTCGGGGCCGCGTCGGCTGGATCTTCGGCGCCGAAGGAAAGGGCGTCAGCGAATCCGTGGCGCATCACGCAAAGGTCAGGGCGACGATTGTCACGGCCGCGGGAACCGAATCGCTCAACGTCGCGGCGGCGGCCGCGGTCTGCCTCTACGAGGGGTACCTGAGACGAGAAGCTCAGTAGACCTGCCGTTGGATGCGCAGCTCGCGAAGGATGGTGGTGGCGATTTCCTCGATCGACTTCGAGGTCGAGTTGATGCTGCGGATGCCTTCGCGCCGCATCATGCTCTCGGCCTCCGCGACCTCGAAGCGGCAGTTGTCGAGCTCGGCGTAGCGGCTCCCAGGCCGGCGCTCCTTGCGGATCTCGTGGAGCCGCTCCGGCGCGATCGTCAGCCCGTAGAGGCGCGTTTTCTGCGCGCGCAGGGCCTCAGGCAGCTTGCCGCGCTGGAAGTCCTCCGGAATGAGGGGGTAATTGGCCGCCTTTACGCCGAATTGGAGCGCGAGGTACAGGCTGGTCGGCGTCTTGCCGCTGCGCGACACCCCGACCAGGATCACGTCCGCCTGGGCTAGCTCCCGGTGCGACGCCCCGTCGTCGTGCGCCATGGAGAAGTTGATAGCCTCCATGCGTTGCGCATATTCCTTCTTGTCCATGGCGCTGTGCGAGCGCCCGATCGTATGGCTCGACTTGACGCCCAGGCCCGCCTCGAGCGGGTCGATGAAGCTCTCGAAGAAGTCGATGACGAGCGCGTTCGCGCGACGCACCACCGCACGCACGTCGTGGTTCACCAGCGTCGAGAACACGATCGCGCGGCCGTTGGCCGACTCGGCGGAGATGCGCGCGACGCA
>DASYPG010000207.1:0-5006 GCA_036006885.1 Burkholderiales bacterium
TCTTCACAGCCGCCGTGATCCTGATGATTTTCGCCGTGGCCTATGCGGAGATCGCGGGGATGCTGCACACCCGGTTCAGCGGCTTTACCGACTGGAGGCACACGGTGGGGCTGGCGCTGTTCCTCCTCTTCATCGCGGTGACCGTCCGCGCCCTGATGGACAGCATGGTCGCCAGCCTGCGCGAGGCGCAGCAGAAAGGCGCCGCGCTCGCCGCGAGCTATGCACGCCTCGAGACTCAGACCGCGGCTCTCAGGGAGTCGGAAGCGCGCTTCGCAAAAGCGATCGAGACGATGGCCGAGGGCATCGTGCTCCTCGACATGGACAGCAACGTGCGCCTGTGCAACCACGCCGCCGAGCGCATCCTCGGCCTGCCGGCGGCGGAGATCATGCGCCTCGGGCCGCCGCTCGGCGGGCACGCCGCGGTGCGCGCCGACGGCACGGCGTTCCCCGCCGAGGAGCGGCCGGTCCCGATCACCTTGCGCACCGGCCAGTCGCGCACCGGCGTGGTGATGGGCCTGGTGCGCGACAAGGGGGCGATCCACTGGCTGTCGGTGAACTCGGCGGCCCTGTTCGCCGACGATGCGACCAAGCCCTACGCCGTGCTCACCACGTTCTTCGATATTTCGGGGCTGAAGCGCGCCGAGCAGGCGCTGCGCGCCCATGCCGAGCAGCTGCGCCATCTCTCGCATCGCCTGTTCGAGGCGGAGGAAAACGAGCGCAAGCGCCTTTCGCGCGAGCTGCACGACCGCATCGGCGCGAACCTGACCGCGCTCAGCCTGAACCTGAAGCTGGTGCGCGGCGAGTGGGACAAGACCAGCACGCGCCTCGACGACAGCGAGAAGCTGCTCGCCTCCACGGCGCAGCTCGTGCGCGACGTGCTCACCGACATGCGCCCGCCCGGGCTCGACGAGTTCGGGCTCATGGCGGCGCTGAGGGAGCACGCGGAGCAGGTCGCCCAGCGCAGCGGCCTCGCGCTCGAGGTGCACGGCGCCGAGCCGCGGCCGCGCCTGCCGCAGGCGACCGAGATTGCGCTGTTCCGCGTCGCCCAGGAAGCGTTGACGAACATCGTCAAGCACGCGGCCGCCAGCGCGGTGAAGATATGCCTGCGCCCGGAGCCCGGCCGTGTCACCCTGACGATCGCGGACAACGGCGCCGGCTTCGACGGCGAAGCGCGCGCCATGGCCGCCGGCATGGGCATGGGCATGGCGAGCATGCGCGAGCGGGCCGAGGCGGTTGGTGCGCGTGCGCGCATCGAGTCGGCTCGCGGCCGGGGCACCCGCGTCATCGTCGAAGTGCCCCACGTGGCCGCGCCGCAGCCGGCGGCAGCTCACGCATGAGCGAGCGCCGCGGCCCGATCAGCGTCTTCATCGCGGACGACCATTCGATCGTGCGCGAGGGGCTCGCGGCGCTGCTCGCGGCGCAGCCCGACATCACGATCGCAGGCAGCGCGGCCAACGGCCGCGAGGCCCTCGCCGCGGTGCTGCAGGCGAAGCCCGCCGTGGTGATCATGGACATCGCGATGCCGGAGATGAACGGCATCGAGGCCGCGCGCCAGATCCACGCCGCGGCTCCGCAGACGCAGATCGTGATCCTGTCGATGCACGCCGGCGCCGAGCACGTGTTCCAGGCGCTCGAGGCGGGCGCGCGCGGCTACCTGCTTAAGGAGTCCGCGGCCAAGGAAATCTGCGACGCGGTGCGCGCGGTGCACCACGGGCGGCGCTATCTCAGCGCCAGGGTCGCCGAGGTCCTCGCCGAGCGCGTCGGCCGGCGCGCCGCCGTGAGCCCGCTCGACAGCCTGAGCGCGCGCGAGCGCCAGATCCTGAAGCTCGTAGCCGACGGCTTGTCCAGCGTGCGCATCGCCGAGATGCTGCACCTCTCGCCGAAGACGGTCGACACCTACCGCAGCCGCCTAATGGAGAAGCTGAACCTCTCGGATATCGCGAGCCTGGTGAAGTTCGCCATCCAGCACGGCCTGACGTCGCTCGACTGAAGTTGCTCGACCGACTGGACTGACAAGAAGTCCCTACAGCGCGGGCCGCGGCGCGCGGCTACGCTGCGCGAACGATGTCCGGCGCGGTCACCATCATGGTAGTGGAGGATCATCCTGCGACCCTCGCGGCGCTGCTCGCGTTGCTCGAAGCCGCGTTTCCGGGGTGCAGGCTGGTCCCGGTGGGCGGCGCGGAGCAGGCGTTGCATCTGTGCGCGGCCGCAGCGCCGCATGTCGTGGTCATGGACATCGCGCTGCCCGGGATGAGCGGCATCGAGGCCACGCGCCGCATCAAGGCGGCGTGGCCGGAAACGCGCGTCGTGATGCACTCGAGCTACGAGATGCGCGTGTACCGCGAAGGCGCCGCGGCGGCGGGCGCCAGCGCCTTTGTCAGCAAAAGCAAAGTCGCCAGCGAGCTGGTGCCGGCGGTGGCGAGCCTGCTCGCGGCGGCGCCCTGAATCGCGATTTCCCCACACGATGAACCCGGTTTTTCCGACAGCGGTCCGGGGCGCGCTTTCCTAGCATAACGGGATGGCCAACCCGCGCGCCAGCCGGCGCGAGTCCGAGAGTGATGCTCTGTTCGGCGAATTTGCCGCCTATGTGCCCGAGATCGTCTGGATGCGGGAAGCCGGCAGCGAAAGAATCCTCTACGTCAGCCCCGCTTGGGAGGCGGTCACGGGCTGCGCGCCCCCGACCAACCGCGAAGAGTTTCTTTCGATCGTCCATCCCGAGGACGCGGAGCGCGTAAGGAGGGAAGCGGACGAGGCGCCCGGAGGCGGGGTCGAGCACCGCTACCGGATCGTGCGTTGCGACGGCACGCAGCGCTGGCTGCACGCGCGCACCTTCTCGGTCCGCAACCGCGCGGGCGAGGTCTATCGCATCGGCGGGATCGCCCAGGACGTCACCGAAGAGATGCGCAAGGACCTGGAGCTGCGCCAGTTCCGCGCCGCGGTCGATGCCTCGGCGGTCCTCGTGACCCTGATCGACCCGGCGAGGATGCGCTACGTCGACATCAACGATGCGGCCTGCGCGGTGCTCGGTTACAGCCGGGAGGAGCTGCTCGCGATGGGCCCGGCGGACGTGTTCTCGGTACCCGGCGCGGACCTCGCGCGAAGCTATGAGCGGCTGCTGTTCGGCGATCGGGCGGTGTCCAGCGTCGAGGGTACCTATCGCCGCAAGGACGGATCGACCTTTCCGGTCGAAGCCGTGCGCCGCGTGGTGCCCTCCGCGACCGGCGACATCATCGTCGCGATCGCGCGCGATATCACCACGCGCAGGCTGGCCGAGGAAGGCGCGCGCAGCCAGAGCCTTCAGCAGATGGTGATCGCCGAGTTCGCGCAGCAGGCGCTCGGCAACGCCGACCTCGAGCAGGTGATGAGCAACGCAGCAGAGATCGTCGCGCTGACCCTCGACGTCGAGCAATGCAGGATCCTGCAGCTCGGCGCCGACGACGCCTCGCTCGCGGTGCGCGCGGCGTACGGCGAGCCTGCGGAAACGCTCGGCCGGCAGCTCCCGCTGCCCGATCCGGCCAGCCAGACCGGCAGGGTGCTCGCACAGCGCAAGGGCGTCATCGTCGAGGACTGCGGCGCCGAGGTGCCGATTCCCGGCCGGAAGAACGGGCCCCTGGGCGTGCTCGGTGCCTATTCGCAGCGCGCGCGCCGGTTCACCGCGGACGAGCTCAATTTCCTGCAAAGCATCGCCAACAACATCGCGGTCGCGATCGAGCGCAAGAGCGCGGAGGAGCGCTTCGCCTACCTCGCGCAGTTCGACGCGCTGACCGGGCTTCCCAACCGCCACCTGTTCCAGGACCGCCTCGCCCAGACCCTGGGCCAGGCGAAGCGCAGCGGACGCGCGATGGCAGTGCTGTTCATCGATCTCGATCGCTTCAAGCTGGTAAACGACGCGCAGGGGCGGGACGCGGGCGACCGCCTGCTGAAGGAGGCCGCGCTGCGGCTTTCGCAGAGCGTGCGCGGCGGCGACACGGTTGGCCGGCTCGGGGGCGACGAGTTCGGCGTGGTGCTCGCGAACCTCGGCAAGCCGGGTGACGCCAGCCTGGTGGCACAGAAGATCATCGATGAGCTGGCGCGGCCGGTCGAGCTCGACGGCCACGAGACCTACATCACCGCGAGCATCGGCATCTCGGTCTATCCCGCCGACGCCGTGGAGCCCGAGGCGTTGCTCGCGAACGCCGACGCGGCGATGTACCGGGCGAAGGAGCAGGGCCGCAATCACTACGAGTATTTCATCCGCGAGATGAACGAGCGCGCGCTGCGCTGGGTGCGCATGCAGACCGAGACGCGCCGGGCGCTCGAACGGGGTGAATTCCAGGTCCACTACCAGCCCAAGGTCGAGCTCGCCACGGGCAGGATCTGCGGCTTCGAAGCGCTGCTTCGCTGGCAGCATCCGGAAAAGGGCCTGGTGCCGCCGGCCGAGTTCATCCCCGTGCTGGAGGAGACCGGCCTCATCGTCCCGACTGGCGAATGGGTGATGCGCACCGCCTGCGCCCAGATCAAGGCCTGGCGCGAGGCCGGGCTACCCTCGTCGCCGATCGCGGTCAACCTGTCGGCGCGGCAGTTCCAACAGAAGGACCTCGAGGCCTCCATTTGCCGCGTGCTGCGCGAGTCGGCGGTCGCGCCGCCGCTTCTTCAGTTCGAGCTGACGGAGTCGCTCCTCATGGCCGATCCCGAAGGCGCCGCGCGCACGCTGCTCGGGCTCAAGGAGCTGGGGGTGCGGCTGTCGGTGGACGATTTCGGCACCGGCTATTCGAGTCTCGCCTATCTCAAGCGCTTCGCCGTCAACGAGCTGAAGATCGACCGTGTCTTCATCCGCGACATCGTCGCCGACCCGGACGATGCGGCGATCACGCTCGCCATCATCAACCTCGCGCACACTCTCGACCTCGAGGTCGTCGCCGAGGGGGTGGAGACCGAGGCGCAGGTGAACTTCCTGCGCTCGCACGGCTGCGACCAGATGCAGGGCTTCTACTTCGCCGCTCCCCGCACCGCGGCCGACTGCACGC